>NZ_JBSHBN010000168.1:0-19965 GCF_053612025.1 Kitasatospora sp. NPDC054768 | reverse complement strand
GCCCGGGCCCGCGCGAAGCGGGCCTGCGTGAAGCGGGCCTACTTGAAGCGCAGCGCCTTGAGCGCCCGCAGGCCGCCGGTCATCACCGCGGCGAACTGCTTGTCGTCCAGGCCGAACGAGGGCGCGATCGGCATCAGCCGCTGGGTCGCGATGGTCTGCGCCTCGGTGAAGCGCAGGATGCCCTCGGCGCCGTGCCGGCGGCCCAGCCCGGAGTCGCCCATCCCGCCCATCGGCGAGGCAATCGAGCCGTACGCGGCGGCGTACGCCTCGTTGACGTTGACCGTGCCGGTGCGCAGCCGGGCCGCGACCGTCCGGCCGCGCCGCACGTCCCTGGTCCAGACGCTGGAGTTGAGGCCGTACGGCGTGGAGTTGGCGGCGGCCACCGCCTCCTCGTCGG
Source organism: Kitasatospora sp. NPDC054768 (assembly GCF_053612025.1). Lineage (NCBI taxonomy): Bacteria > Bacillati > Actinomycetota > Actinomycetes > Kitasatosporales > Streptomycetaceae > Kitasatospora > Kitasatospora sp. NPDC054768. The sequence goes on along the minus strand of NZ_JBSHBN010000168.1, from coordinate 19,568 downwards.
TGTCGAAGCGGTAGACGGAGACGACCGGGCCGAAGGTCTCCTCGGCGCAGACCGCCATGTCCGGGGTGACGCCGTCGAGGATGGTCGGCTCGAAGAAGAACGGGCCGAGGTCCGGCCGGGCCCGTCCGCCGGCCACCACGGTGGCGCCCGCCTTGACCGCCTCGTCGACGTGCCGGGTGGTGGTCTCCAGCTGGCGGACGGAGACCAGCGAGCCCATGTCGGCGCCGTACGCGAGGCCGCCACCGAGGCGCAGCGCCCGGGTGCGGGCGGCGAAGCGCTCCAGGAACTCGTCGGCCACCGAGCGGTGCACCAGCAGCCGCTCGATCGAGATGCACAGCTGTCCGGCGGAGGAGAAGCAGGCCCGTACGGCGCCGGCGGCGGCCGCGTCGAGGTCGGCGTCGGCGAGCACCAGCATGGCGTTCTTGCCGCCGAGTTCGAGCGAGGCGCCGACCAGCCGGGCGGCGGCGCGCTGGGCGACGTCGCGGCCGGTACGGGTGGAGCCGGTGAACGAGACGTAGTCGGCGTGCTCCACCACGGCGGGGCCGATCACCGGGCCGTCGCCGATCACGATCTGCCACAGGTCGGCCGGCAGCCCGGCCTCGATCAGCAGTTCGCGGGCCCACAGCGCGGTCAGCGCGGTCTGGGTGTCGGGCTTGTTGACCACCGCGTTGCCGGCCACGAAGGCGGGCAGGGCGTCGCCGACGGACAGCTCCAGCGGGTAGTTCCACGGCGAGATGTGGCCGACCACGCCCTTGGGCCGGCGGGCCTCGACGGCCTGGGTGAGCACCGGCAGCGCGCCGCCGCGCCGCTTGTCCCGGAGGTACCCGTGCGCGGCCCGCCCGTAGTGCCGGGCGGCCATGGCGACGGCCAGCACCTCCTCGAAGGCGTGCAGCCGGGCCTTGCCGGTCTCCGCCTGGACGAGGTCCAGCACCTCGTCCTGCCGCTTGAGCAGCAGGTCGTGGAAGCGCAGCAGGACGGCGGCCCGGCGGCGCACCGGCAGCGCGGCCCAGGCGGCCTGGGCGCGGCGGGCCAGCTGGAAGGCGACCTCGACGTCGGCCGGGGTGGACTGCGGCAGGCTGGCCAGCCGCTCGCCGGTCAGCGGGGCGACGGTCTCCACCAGGTCGGGCTCGCCGGTGGCGGTGACGCCGGTCGCCAGCTTGGCGACCAGGGACGGCGGGACGGCCGCGGCGACGGTCCGCGCGCCGCCGGGTGCCGCCGGGTTGCCCGTGCCGGGGTGTTCGGTGGCCACTGCGTCTGCTGTGAGGTCCGACATACGGCGCAGCCTAGGCGTTCGGCGCCCGGTCCGGTACCCGTCGGTAACAAGAATCTGCCGCAGTCGGGTGAAAGCGGGCGCCCCGCCCGGTCCCGGTCAGCGGGTCGGGGTGAAGCTGTTGAGCACGGCGTAGAAGCGCTGTTCGGCCTCGTTCCACTCGCTGCCCCGGTCCGGGCTGGACGAGTAGATCGCGTAGCTGGTGCCGTCCTGGCTGATGAACTCGGTCTCGATCGCGCGCCGGCGGCCGCCCTCCTTGGCCAGGTAGCTGAACTCCCAGACCGCCGCCTCCTGGCCCTTCACCGCCGTGCCGGCCATCCGGTGCTGCTTGTAGTCCTTGAGCGACTTGGAGACGCTGGTCTCCATCTGCCGCATGTGCTCCAGCGGCTTGACCGACTGGCCGACGGTGACGGCGAACTGGAGGTAGTGCACCTTGCCGTCGGGGCTGTAGAAGATCTGGTTGTCGCCGGCGCTGATCCGCTGCCAGGGCGGGGTGCCGTTCGGCAGCGGGAAGCGGAAGCCGGCCGGGTCGTCGACCCAGTGGTAGCCGTTGGGCGGTGCCACCGCGGGGGTGGCGTCGCTGGTGGGTTCGGGCCCGGTGGACTCCGCGGCGGTCGGCGTCGGGTCGTCGGGGCCGTCGCCGCCGACCACGTGCCGGGTGACGAGGAAGGTGCCCGCGGCGGCCAGCAGGCCGACGGCCACCGCGATGCCGACGATCTTCAGCAGACTACGGCGCTTGGCCGGTCCCCGCTCGGGCGTGACGGAGTGCGGCACCGGCGCGACGGGCCCGGTGTGCGCCCGGGCAGCGGCCTGTGCGCCCCCGGTGGTGTCCGGTTCGACAGGGACGACGGGCGCGACGGGGACGACGGGCGCGGCGGGTGCGGCGGCCTTCGGCTCGGTCGGCTCCTCGGAGCCCTCGGCCGGCTCCGCCTCGGGCACCGGGCCGTCGCTGCGGTCCACCACCGGCACCGACCGGGTGGGCGTGCGCACCGCCGCGACCGACTTCAGGCCCATCGTGTGCCCGGCCTGCACCTCGGCCAGCATCTTGGCCGCCTCGTCCGCGGTGGGCCGCTCGGCCGGGTCCTTGGCCATCAGCGCGGCCAGCACCGGCCCCAGCGGCCCGGCCCGCCGCGACTCCGGCAGCGGCTCGTCGACCACCGCGGCGAGCGTGCTGATCGGCGAGTCCCGCCGGAACGGCGACTGGCCCTCGACCGCCGCGTACAGCGTCGCCCCGAGGCCCCACAGGTCGGAGGCCGGCCCGGGCCGCTCGCCCTGGGCACGCTCCGGCGCCAGGTAGTCCGGCGACCCGACCAGGTCCCCCGGCCGGGTCAGCTCGGTCGAGCCCTCGTACTTCGCGATGCCGAAGTCCAGCAGCACCACCCGCCCGGTGCCGCGCTCCAGCAGCACGTTGGCCGGCTTCACGTCCCGGTGCAGCACACCCAGCTGGTGGCCCCGGTGCAGCGCGGCCAGCACCTGGCTGCCGACCTCGGCGGCGGCGCGCGGCTGCAGGGTGCCGTCCTGGCTGATCACGTCGGCCAGCGAGCGGCCGTCGACCAGCTCCATCACGATCCACGGCCGGCCGTCCTGCTCCAGCACGTCGTGCACGGTGATCACACCGGGGTGCTTGATCCGCGCGGCCGCGCTGGCCTCGCGCTTCATCCGGGTGTGCAGGATCTGGAGGTCCTCCTCGGGCAGGTGGTTGACGGTCAGCTCCTTGACCGCGACCTCGCGGTCGAGCATCCGGTCCCAGGCCCGCCAGACGGTACCCATGCCGCCCCGGCCGAGCCGCTCGCCGAGCTCGTACCGCCCGGCCAGCAACCGCTCCGCCTCGGCCGCCTCCGGCCGGTCCTGCACGCCCATCTGCGCCCGCTCCCCCACACACTCCGCCAGCCGTCACAGCGACGGAGGGCCTGGTGCAGACCACTGTTCGAACAAATCCCACGCACACATTAGGCGCACCTTGCCGCCCCGGGTAATCACGCCCACCCGCTGAACCGCAGGACCGGAATCCCAGCGGATCGTCAGCCCGCGAACAGCACCACCGCGACAATTCCCAGCGCGAGCAGCGCAAACACTCCACCGACCAACAGCGGGCCCAATAGGGCCGGGGGTATCCGGGGCGGCTTCGCACCGTTTCCTGCCCCGAAGTCCCCGCCGTTCCCGCCCTTTCGGGCACTCCTGCCGCCCCCGGGGGCCCCGGTCCTCCCGCCCCGCCGGCGCGGCTGCCTCGACTCCGGCGGAGCGGGCACCGCGATCGCCGCCACCCGTTCCTCGTCGACCGGCTCCGGCGCCCCCGCCAGCAGCTCCGCCAGCTCCCCGCGCACCGCCTCCGCCGTCGGCCGCCGCACCGGATCGGCCTGCAACAGCCGCTCCACCAGCGGCCCGAGCGGCCCGCACACCACCGAGGGCTCGCGCCGCCCGTCCCGTACGGCCGTCACCAGCTCCGGCACGTTCCGCTCCGGGTACGGCGCGCGGCCGGTGACCATCCGCTGCACCAGCACCCCGAGCGCCCAGCAGTCGCCCGCCGGGCCGCCGTCCAGCGGCCAGCGCTCCGCCACCGGACCGACCAGGGTCGCCCGCACCTCGTACCGACGCCGCCCGGCCGGCCCGCCGAGCTCCTCGGCCAGCGCCTCCTGCGCCACCCCGGCGAGCAGTCCGCCGAGCATCGCCGCACCGTCCTCGCAGACCAGCACGGACTCCGCGGTCAGGTCACCGTGGGTCAGCCCGGCCGCGTGCAGCGCCCGCAGCGCGCCCGCCAGGTCCGCCGCCAACTCGGCCGCCCGGTACGGCGGCAGCGGCCCCTCGGCGAGCAGCTCGGCCACCGTCCACCCGGCCGGCCGCTCCTCCACCGTCCACAGCAGCTCGCCCTCGACGAACGCGCCGACCCCCCGCAGCAGCCGCGGGTGCGCGACCGGCGCGGCCGAACCGACCGCCGCCACCCGCCGCACCAGGCGGTCCGCCTGTGCCGCGGCGGCGTCCTCCGGATCCTGCCCCACCGTCAGCAGCCCCGGCAGCTCCAGGGCGCTCAGCAGCACCGATTCTCCGGTCCGCTCGTCCACCGCGTGGGCGCTCAGCGGTCCGGGACGGTCCGTCAGCCGGTACCGTCCCGCCAGCAACAGCTCGGGGCCGCCTCGCATGCCAGTTCCTCTCGCTCGCCGACCAGCCTACTGAGCGGCTCCCTTAGGCTCGGTCCATGGACTGGACCGATCTGATCGACACCGCCCTCAAGGCGTCCGGGAACAGCAGCAAGGCCAACCAGGCCGAGGCCGTCCGCGCCGTGGAGGCCACCGTCATCGACGGCGAGAAACCGGTCGCCTCCACCGCCGGGCGCCACCCCGAGCACTTCCGCAAGGGAGTGCTCGTGCTGACCACCCATCGGCTCCTGTTCCTGAAGGACGGCAAGCCGCCGGTCCCGGTTCCGCTCGCCGCCGTCAGCGACGTCACCGTGACCCGCACCAAGCTCAACGGCGAAGTGCTCCTGGTGGTGGCGCTCACCGGCTCCCACCGCTTCGAGGACGTGGTCAAGGCCGAGTTCTTCGCCGAGCGGCTCCGGGCCGCCGCCCGCACCGCCCGCAACACCCCGAAGGCCCTGCCCGCCGCACCGGCCGGAGCCGCCACCGGCGAACAGCTCATCAGCCAGCTCGAACGGCTGGCCGCCCTGCGCACCTCCGGTGCCCTCACCGAGGACGAGTTCACCCGCGCCAAGCAACGCCTGATCGGTTAGAGCCTGTCTACGGCGCGGGCTGGAAGCTGTTGAAGACGACGTCCCGGACCGGGGCCTGGGCGGCCCACTCGGCGTCCGGGACGATCCAGTAGATCGAGTACCCGTACTTGGCCGGGGTCCCGGTCACGAAGCCGCGGTTGAGCGAATGCATCCTGGGCGTGCCGTTGGTCCACTCCCAGTCCGCGGCGTTGCTCCACTGCCGGTAGGTGATCGCCGCCAGGTTCAGCCGCTGGTAGTTGGTGACCTGCCCGCGGACGCTCGGCTCCGACTCCTGCCAGTCGGCGACCGCGCTCGCGCCGGGCGACGTGGTCCACTCGATCCGCAGCTGGCTGCCGTCCGCCGCGTTCTTGAAGATCCGCCGGTTGGCGTCGGACGCCGTCGGCTGCAGACCGTCCGGCAGCACGACCGAGAAGCCGCTCGGGTCCTTGTACTCGTGGTACCCGGCCGGCACGCCCCCCGGCGTGGGCTGCGCCGGGGTCTGGACCGGTGCCGGGGGCTGCACGGGAGCCGCCGGCGCACCGGCCGACTGCGCGGGCGCGTCCGGCACCGCGGCCGGGTCGCCGGTCGGCTGCGGCGCGGGTCCGCTCGCCGGCGGCGCCGCCGCGCTCGGGCTCGACTCCGGCTCCGTGCCCGCCGCCGGCGCGGTGGCCCCCGCGCTCTGCGCGGCCCCGCCGCCCGACCCGCCGTCCTCGTTGCCGACCATCCGGAGCACCGCCACCACCCCGGCGATCAGCAGCAGCACCACGATCACGGTGGCGATGGCCAGCCGCCGCCGACCGGTGCGCGGATCGGCCCCGGCCGCCTGCGTCGCACCCATCGTCCACTCGCTGGTCACCGGCCGGATCGACTCCGGCTCCGGCGCCTCCGGCTCCCCGGCCGGCTTCTCGACGGGCTCCTCGTCCTGGGCCCGGCTACCGACCCGGACCGTCCCCAGCAGCCCGGCCACGGGCCGCTTGCGGCCCTCCTCGGCCTGCTCCGGCGCCTCCTTCGCGGGCTCCGGCTCCCCGGCCGGCTTCTCCACCGGCACCGCGTGCTCGGTGGTCGACTCCGCCCGCGCGGTGGACTCCGCGACCACCCGCTTGAGCATCGACCGGGTCTGCGAGGCGTCCAGGCGCTCGGCCGGGTCCTTCGCCAGCAGCCCCTCGATCACCGGCCGCAGCGGCCCGGCGTTCACCGGCGCCGCCAGGTCCTCGGTCATCACCGCGGTCAGCGTGGCCAGCGCGGAGCCCCGGTCGTACGGCGGCCGGCCCTCGACCATCGCGTACAGCGTGCCGCCCAGCGACCACAGATCGGCCGGCGGCCCGGGCTTCTGCCCGCGGGCCCGCTCCGGCGAGATGTACGAGGGCGCGCCGACCAGCATCCCGGTCGAGGTGACGGAGGCGTCGCCCTCCACACTGGCGATGCCGAAGTCGGTGAGCACCACCCGGCCGTCCTCGCCGATCAGCACGTTGGACGGCTTGACGTCCCGGTGCAGGATGCCCAGCGCGTGCGCCGCGCTCAGCACACCCAGCACGTCCAGCGCGATCTCCGCGGCCCGGGCGGGCTCCAACGGCCCGTCCTCCCGCACCACGTCGGCCAGCGAGCGGGACTCGACCAGCTCCATGACGATCCACGGCCGGTCGTCCTCGTCGACCACGTCGAAGACCGTCACCGCCGAACTGTGCCGGATCCGCGCGGTCGCCTTGGCCTCGCGCAGCGTCCGGGTGATCAGCCGGTGCTTCTCCTCCTCGTCGACGCTGGCGTTCATCCGCAGTTCCTTGACCGCGACGGTCCGGCCCAGCATCTCGTCCTCGGCGCGCCAGACCGTGCCCATGCCACCGCGCCCGAGCACGCCGTTCAGGCGGTAGCGGCCGGCCAGGAGGCGGCCGGTGGAACCCTGCGCCTGGGTCATTCGGAACGTTCCCCCATGTGCTGCTGGCGGTCGTGGTGACGGCGCGTCGGCCCGACCTGGGGCCCGGACGCCCAAGCCTCCATCATCTCCTGTCCGGAGGGCCCGCGACCACCCGGCCCCCGCCACAAGCCGGGACGAACCGGAACGGGCGCGGCGCTCCGTGCTCGATCTGTGATCGAAAACTCGCCAAGATCTGCCCGAACCACTGCTACCGTTCGGCAGCTCATCGTCTTTCCGGGGGGATTCGACGCCCATGACCGCACCCGCGCCGGGCACTGACGGCCCATCGACCCGGCCCCGCACCGCCGAGCACTACTCGGTCGCGCCGCCCCCGGCCGCCCCCGAGGGCTACGTCGCCCCCGGCATGCCCGGCGCCCCCGTGGCCGGTTTCGAACCCACCGAACCCCCGCCCCGGCCCGTCCCCCGCCGCCGCACCGCCCTGGCCGTGGCCCTCGCCCTGCTCGCCATGCTGATCGGCGGCCTGGCCTACGGCAGCGCCCCCCTGCGCGCCGCCGACAGCCTCGGCTGGCTGGCCATCGCCCCGGCCGGCCTGGTCGCCCTCCCCCTCGGCCGCCTCGGCGGCACGAGCCGCTCGCTCCCCCCGCTCGGCGCCCTCCTCGCCGCCGGCGCCCTCCTCCTCGGCCAACTGATCGAACACCTCCGCCGCCTGCGCGCCGAAGGCCCCGCCCCCCACGACCTGCTGCACGACACCGTCACCGCCTGGCGCGCCGCCCTCCGCCCCCTCGACGCCGCCTTCTACACCATCGCCCTCATCGGCGGCTTCCTCCTCACCCGCCGCACCGCCACCCGAAGCTGACGTCGGCGCCCCTCCCGGAAGCCCCCCGAAAACCCCGAAGGCCCCCGCCGATTCCCGGCAGGGGCCCCGTCGACACCCGTCAGCGGTGGTCGAGCGCCGGGTTCACCGTCACCTCGACCCGCTGGAACTCCTTGAGCTCCGTGTACCCCGTGGTGGCCATCGCGCGCCGCAGCGCACCGAACAGGTTCATGGTCCCGTCCGGGGTGTGCGAAGGCCCGGTGAGGATCTCCTCGGTGGTGCCGACCGCGCCGAGGTTCACCCGCTTGCCGCGCGGCAGCTCCTCGTGGACGGCCTCCATCCCCCAGTGGAACCCCTTGCCCGGGGCGTCGGTCGCCCGGGCCAGCGCGGCCCCGATCATCACCGCGTCCGCGCCGCAGGCGACCGCCTTCGGGATGTCCCCGCTGTAGCCGACGCCCCCGTCCGCGATCACGTGCACGTAGCGCCCGCCGGACTCGTCCATGTAGTCGCGACGGGCGGCCGCCACGTCGGCCACGGCGGTCGCCATCGGCACCTGGATGCCCAGGACGTTCCGGGTGGTGTGGGCGGCGCCCCCGCCGAACCCGACCAGGACGCCGGCGGCGCCGGTGCGCATCAGGTGCAGCGCGGCGGTGTAGGTGGCGCAGCCGCCGACGATCACCGGGACGTCCAGCTCGTAGATGAACTGCTTGAGGTTGAGCGGCTCGGCGGCGCTGGAGACGTGCTCGGCCGAGACGGTGGTGCCGCGGATGACGAAGACGTCGACGCCGGCGTCGACCACGGCCTTGGAGAACTCGGCGGTGCGCTGCGGCGAGAGCGCGGCGGCGGTGACCACACCGGAGTCGCGGACCTCCTGGATCCGCTGCTTGATCAGCTCGGCGCGGATCGGCGCCGCGTAGATCTCCTGGAGGCGGCGGGTCGCGGTGGACTCGTCGGTGATCGCGGCGATCTCGTCCAGCAGCGGCTGCGGGTCCTCGTAGCGGGTCCACAGGCCTTCGAGGTTCAGCACGCCCAGACCGCCGAGGCGGCCGATCTGGATGGCCTGCTGCGGCGAGACCACGCTGTCCATCGGGGCGGCCAGGAACGGCAGCTCGAAGCGGTACGCGTCGATCTGCCAGGCGATCGAGACCTCCTTCGGGTCCCGGGTACGGCGGCTGGGGACGACGGCGATGTCGTCGAAGGCGTACGCCCGTCGGCCGCGCTTGCCTCGCCCGATCTCGATCTCAGTCACTTCGAGCCCTTCTGCTTTGTTGCTCATGCCCGCGCCGGGTCACCCCGGCCGCACCCCAGTATCCCGTACTGCCGCTGGTCCCGCCCCGACGGCCCACGGCCCGGACACGCCCCGGACGCCTCCGGCCGCGCCCGGAGCCGCGCCCCCGGGCCGCACCCCCGACGCACACCGACCGCACCCCGGGCAGCCCGAAGGGCCCGTCGCCGCGGTGCGGCAGCGGGCCCTTCTGGGGTTCAGCGGGTCAGCGGGCCGAGTAGTTCGGCGCCTCGACGGTCATCTGGATGTCGTGCGGGTGGCTCTCCTTGAGGCCCGCCGAGGTGATCCGGACGAACCGGCCCTTGCTCTCCATCTCGGCGACGGTGGCGGCGCCGACGTAGCCCATGGTCTGGCGCAGACCGCCGACGAGCTGGTGCAGCACGGCCGACAGCGGGCCGCGGTAGGGCACCTGGCCCTCGATGCCCTCGGGGACGAGCTTGTCGTCCGAGGCCACCTCGGCCTGGAAGTAGCGGTCCTTGGAGTACGAGCGGCCCTGGCCGCGGGACTGCATGGCGCCGAGCGAGCCCATGCCGCGGTAGGACTTGAACTGCTTGCCGTTGATGAACATCAGCTCGCCCGGGGACTCCTCGCAGCCGGCCAGCAGCGAGCCGAGCATCACGGTGTCGGCACCGGCGGCGAGCGCCTTGCCGATGTCGCCCGAGTACTGCAGGCCGCCGTCGCCGATGACCGGCACGCCGGCCGCCAGGCAGGCCTGGGCGGCCTCGTAGATGGCGGTGACCTGCGGGACGCCGATGCCGGCGACCACGCGGGTGGTGCAGATGGAGCCGGGGCCGACGCCGACCTTGACGCCGTCCACGCCGGCGTCGATCAGCGCCTGGGCGCCGTCCCGGGTGGCCACGTTGCCGCCGACCACGTCGATCCTGACGGCCGACTTGATCTTCGCGATCCAGGCCAGCGCGTTGTGGCTGTGGCCGTGCGAGGTGTCCACCACCAGGAAGTCCGCACCGGCCTCGACCAGGGCCTGGGCCCGGTCGAACGCCTCGGCGCTGGCACCGACGGCGGCGCCGACCAGCAGCCGGCCCTCGGCGTCCTTGGCCGCGTTCGGGTACTGCTCGGCCTTGACGAAGTCCTTGACGGTGATCAGGCCCTTGATCCGGCCCTCGTCGTCGACCAGCGGCAGCTTCTCGATCTTGTGGCGGCGCAGCAGGGCCATCGCGTCCACCCCGGAGATGCCGACCTTGCCGGTGATCAGCGGCATCGGGGTCATGATCTCGCGGACCTGGCGGCTGCGGTCCGACTCGAAGGCCATGTCGCGGTTGGTGACGATGCCGAGCAGCTTGCCGGCCTCGTCGGCGATCGGCACGCCGGAGATGCGGAACTTGGCGCACAGCGCGTCGGCCTCGGCCAGGGTGGTCTCCGGGCCGACCGTGATCGGGTCGGTGACCATGCCGGACTCGGAGCGCTTGACCAGGTCGACCTGGTTGGCCTGGTCCTCGACCGACAGGTTGCGGTGCAGCACGCCGACGCCGCCCTGGCGGGCCATGGCGATGGCCATGCGCGACTCGGTCACCTTGTCCATCGCCGCGGACAGCAGCGGGATGTTGACGCGCACGTTCCGGGAGACCCGCGAGGAGGTGTCCACCTGGTTCGGCAGCACCTCGGAGGCCCCGGGCAGCAGCAGCACGTCGTCGTACGTGAGCCCGAGCATCGCGAACTTCTCGGGTACGCCTGCGGCGTTGTAAGACATTTGGGGGGTACCTTCCGTGGCCGGCCTTATCCGCTCACGCCCGAGGGTGGGGGCGCATTCATCGCTCACTCGCGCAGACCGCCGAAGCCGGATGCAATGGGAGGATCCTCCAAGGGGACCCAGAGCGCACCCGTCAAACTTTGGCAACCCGCCCAGGCGCCGATACCCCATGGTACTGGCACCGCGAATGTGTCCTCGTGTGCCCTTGACAACAACCCGGCCCCGTGGCTCATTCCGCCCGGAAACGGTGGAAAGAGTGCGGATCGGGACGGGCCGCCGGATCGGGGGACCCGATCAGGAGGACTCCTCCGCGAGGGCCCGCAGCCGGCTGAGCGCCCGGTGCTGGGCGACCCGGACGGCGCCGGGCGACATCCCGAGCACCTCGCCGGTCTCCTCCGCCGACAGCCCGGCGGCCACCCGCAGCAGCACCAGCTCGCGCTGACGGGCCGGCAGGTTGGAGAGGAGTTCCTTCGCCCAGGCGGCGTCGCTGCTCAGCAGCGCCTGCTCCTCGGGGCCGAGCGCCTCGTCCGGCACCTCGGGCAGGTCGTCCTGCGGCACGACGGTCGAGCCGGGTCCGCGCATCGCGGCCCGCTGGAGGTCGGCGATCTTGTGCGCGGCGATCCCGTACACGAAGGCCTCGAACGGACGCCCCTGGTCCTTGTACCGGGGCAGCGCGCAGAGCACGGCCACGCAGACCTCCTGCGCGACGTCGTCCACGTGGTGCCGGGCCCCGCCGGGCAGCCGGACCAGCCGGGCGCGGCAGTACCGCAGCGCCAGCGGGTGGACGTAGGCGAGCAGCGCGTCGATCGCCGGGCCCTCGCCGCGGACCGCGGCCGCGACCAGTTCGCCCATCAGCGGCGAGCCGCCCGTGCCGAGCACCGGCGGGCGGTCCGGGCCGGTCAGGCCGACGGGACCGTCGGGGTCGGCGTACGACGGATCACGGCCCGGACCGGAGGGCTCGGCCTCCGCCGGGTCCGCCTGGCCGGCCGTACCGGCGACGTCGTCGCGCATCGGTCCATGGTGCCTGGTCGAGCGGGAAAACGCGGCACCGCGTCCGGAGTTGTGCACCGGAACGTTATGCGCTGCGGCACCGTAGGGCGTGCCCCGCACCACCGGCCCCTCCTGCACCGTGCCGCCTCCCGCCCCGCCGCGATCGGTGGTGGTCCCGTCCGTCGCGCCGTCCGCCGAGTGTCCTGCGGCCGTGTGGTTCGCCGCAGTGCCTGTCCGCTGGTCCCCGAGGTGCTCCACTCCTCCATGGTGCAACCTCGGGACCGTAACGTCACACGCCTGTGCGGCACCCGCTCCGGGAACCGCCGGCGGCACGCCGCACCCGGCGGCGCCGCCGGTGGTCAGCGGACCAGGCCCCAGCGGAAACCCAGCGCCACCGCGTGCGCCCGGTCGGAGGCCCCGAGCTTCTTGAACAGCCGTCGGGCGTGGGTCTTGACGGTGTCCTCGGAGAGGAACAGTTCACGGCCGATCTCGGCGTTGCTGCGGCCGTGGCTCATGCCCTCCAGCACCTGGATCTCACGCGCCGTCAGCGTCGGTGCCGCGCCCATGTCGGGGCTGCGCAGCCGGCGCGGGGCGAGCCGCCAGGTCGGGTCGGCGAGGGCCTGGGTGACGGTGGCCCGCAGCTCGGCGCGCGAGGCGTCCTTGTGCAGGTACCCGCGGGCGCCGGCGGCCACCGCGAGCGCGACGCCGTCGAGGTCCTCGGCGACGGTGAGCATGATGATCCGCGCGCCGGGGTCGGCGGACAGCAGCCGCCGGACCGTCTCGACCCCGCCGAGGCCGGGCATCCGGACGTCCATCAGAACGAGATCGGAGCGGTCGGCCACCCAGCGGCGGAGGACCTCCTCCCCGTTCGTCGCGGTGGTGACCCGGTCCACACCGGGTACGGTCGCGACCGCGCGGCGAAGCGCCTCGCGGGCGAGCGGGGAATCGTCGCAAACGAGAACGGAAGTCATGACCGTCGTCCTCCGCAGCTGATCCGCGTCACGTTGAGCCTCCTGGCTGGTACGAACCTCTCCGACACGGCCGATCGGCGACAGACTCCGTCCTGATCGCCCCAACCTGCCCGCGATCGTTCCCGACGTCCGGCGCCCGCTAACCGCCTCCGCACTTCCAACGACCGTCACTCGAATGAGTTACGGCCTTCGGGGCCACCTCCACCACTGTACGTGGCCAACCCATTACCGATCAGCCGCATCGCGGTGCACACGCCGCACTTTTGCGCAGCTCGCGCGCGGTGGGCGTACGACCCGCACACCGATTCGGCACGTCGCGCGCCCGTCGGCCACCCGATTGCCACGCCCGCGCCCGGCGGAGCCCTTGCCCACTATGCCCGTTTTTATAGCTTTCGTATGGTCATTGACTGTTGTGCCAGTGTGTGGGTGACTTGTCCATGGAGTTGCCTTAAGTCATATTTCCAGGTGTCCACACCAGTGCATCGAAGCCCCGCCGCACCGCTCGGCAGCAGCCCCGCCGAACGCCCGGCCGACGGCCGACAGCCTCTGAAGGGAATGAGCCATGGCAGATTTCTCCCGCCTCCCCGGTCCCAACGCGGACCTCTGGGACTGGCAGCTCTCCGCAGCCTGCCGTGGCGTGGACAGCTCGCTCTTCTTCCACCCCGAGGGCGAGCGCGGGGCCGCGCGCAGTTCGCGCGAGGCCAGCGCCAAGGAGGTCTGCATGCGCTGCCCGGTGATCGCCGAGTGCGCGGCGCACGCGCTGGCGGTCCGTGAGCCGTACGGCGTCTGGGGCGGGATGACCGAGGACGAGCGCGAGGAGATGCTGGGGCGCTCGCGGCACCGACTGATCGAGGTCCCGCTGGCCCCGCCGGCGGTCGCCCAGCGCTAGACCCGACTCCGTGAGCGCCGTGAAGAAACGTTCCTTCGCGGCGCTTCAGCCTTCTGGCTCACCCTACGTACCGGACCCCCGCGGTCCCGTCACCCACCGTCAGCGATCGGCGGCCGCCCCCGCCAGCCGCTCCAGCATCAGCGCCACGGCCGGCACCTCCGCCAGGTCCGGCAGGGTCAGCGCGACCACCTGGCGCACCGCGGGCGCCCCGGAGGCCGTGTGCACCGGCACCGTCGACACGCCGTCAGGACGCACCGACCGGAGCGCCAGCCGGGGCAGCACCGCCACCCCCAGCCCGGCCGCCACCAGGCCGACCACCGCCGGGTAGTCGTCCGTCGCGAAGTCGATCCGCGGCTCGAAGCCCGCCCCGGCGCACAGCTCCACCAGGTGCCCCCGGCACTGCGGGCAGCCGGCGATCCACTGCTCCCCCGCCAGCTCGGCCAGCCCGACCGCGCCGCCCCGCCCCGCCAGCCCGTGGCCGGCGGGCAGCAGGCCCACCAGCGGGTCGTCCAGCAGCGGGGTGACCACCAGATCGGACCAGTCGGACCCCGCGGTCAGCTGCTGCGCCTCCAGATTGGCCTCGGCCCGGGCCTCGCGCGGCGTGCCGTGGGCCGGCGCCGGGAGCGCGACGGCGCCGTCGGACTGCGGGTAGCGGAAGGCCAGCGCGATCTCGCACTCGCCGCCGCGCAGCATCGCCAGCGACTCCGGCGGCTCCGCCTCGACCAGCGACACGCGCACCCCCGGATGGCCGTCCCGCAGGCGGGCGACCGCGGGCGGCACCAGGGTGGAGCTCGCGGTCGGGAAGGAGACCAGCCGCACCCGCCCGGCCCGCAGCCCGGCGATCGCGGCCACCTCCTCCTCGGCGGCCGAGAGCCCGGCCAGGATTCCGGTGGCATGCTTGAGCAGGACCCGGCCGGCCTCGCTGAGCTGCATCCCGCGGCCCGAGCGGACCACCAGCGGGGTGTCCACCGACTTCTCCAGCGCCTTCATCTGCTGGCTGATGGCGGGCTGCGTACATCCCAGCTCGCGGGCGGCGGCGGAGAAGGAGCCGGTGCGGGCGACGGCACGCAGGACGCGCAGATGGCGGGCCTCGATCATGCCTCAGTTATAAGGCAATCTTTGCATTCTGCAAAATTCTACTGATAGTTGAACGGTGAAGGTGAACGCCGGAGGCCCGGCCCGCCACCCCTCGCGGGGCGCGGACCGGGCCTCCGGTCAGGCGTCGGAGCCTCAGTGCGAGTGGCCGTGGCCGTGGCCGTGACCGTTGTCGGCCTCCTCCTCCTTCTTCTCCACCACGAGGGTCTCGGTGGTGAGAAGCAGGGAGGCGATCGAGGCGGCGTTCTCCAGGGCGGAGCGGGTGACCTTGACCGGGTCGATGACGCCGGCCTTCACCAGGTCGCCGTACTCGCCGGTGGCGGCGTTGTAGCCCTGGCCGGCCTCCAGCTCGGAGACCTTGGAGGTGATGACGTAGCCCTCCAGGCCGGCGTTCTGGGCGATCCAGCGCAGCGGCTCGTGCAGCGCCTTGCGGACGACCGCGACACCGGTCGCCTCGTCGCCCGACAGGCCCAGGCCACCGTCCAGCACCTTGGCGGCGTGGACCAGGGAGGCGCCACCGCCGGCGACGATGCCCTCCTCGACCGCGGCACGGGTCGCCGAGATGGCGTCCTCCAGGCGGTGCTTGCGCTCCTTCAGCTCCACCTCGGTGGCGGCGCCGACCTTGATGACGCAGACGCCGCCGGCCAGCTTGGCCAGGCGCTCCTGCAGCTTCTCGCGGTCCCAGTCGGAGTCGGTCGCGGCGATCTCGCCCTTGATCTGGGCGACGCGGCCGGCCACGGCCTCGGAGTCACCGGCGCCGTCGACGACGGTGGTCTCGTCCTTGGTGATGGTCACGCGGCGGGCGGTGCCCAGCACGTCCAGGCCGACCTGGTCGAGCTTGAGGCCGACCTCCTCGGAGATGACCGTGCCGCCGGTCAGGACGGCCAGGTCGCCGAGGATCGCCTTGCGGCGGTCGCCGAAGCCCGGGGCCTTGACGGCGACGGCGTTGAAGGTGCCGCGGATCTTGTTGACCACCAGGGTCGACAGCGCCTCGCCGTCGACGTCCTCGGCGATGATCAGCAGCGGCTTGGAGGCACCGCCCTGGAGGATCTTCTCCAGCAGCGGCAGCAGCTCCTGGATGGAGGAGATCTTGCCCTGGTTGATCAGGATGTACGGGTCCTCCAGGACCGCCTCCTGCCGCTCCGCGTCGGTGACGAAGTACGGCGACAGGTAGCCCTTGTCGAACTGCATGCCCTCGGTGAAGTCCAGCTCCACGCCGAAGGTGTTCGACTCCTCGACGGTGATGACACCGTCCTTGCCGACCTTGTCGATCGCCTCGGCGATCAGCTCGCCGACCTGGGTGTCCTGGGCGGAGAGGGACGCGACGGCGGCGACGTCGTCCTTGCCCTCGATCTCGCGGGCGATCGAGAGCAGGTGCTCGGAGACGGCGGCGACGGCCTTGTCGATGCCCTTCTTCAGGGCGGCCGGGCCGGCACCGGCGGCGACGTTGCGCAGACCCTCGTTGACCAGGGCCTGGGCCAGCACGGTGGCGGTGGTGGTGCCGTCACCCGCGACGTCGTTGGTCTTGGTGGCGACCTCCTTGACGAGCTGCGCGCCAAGGTTCTCGTACGGGTCGTCCAGCTCGACCTCGCGGGCGATGGTGACACCGTCGTTGGTGATGGTCGGGGCGCCGAACTTCTTGTCGATGACGACGTTGCGGCCCTTGGGGCCGATGGTCACCTTGACGGTGTCGGCCAGCTTGTTGACACCGCGCTCCAGCGAGCGGCGGGCGTCCTCGTCGAACTGCAGGATCTTCGCCATGTTCCCTATTCCCTCGGGGCTGCGGCCGGCCCACCGGCCGCCGAACTACGTGAACCAACAACCACGCCCCGGGCCCCTGTCACTTGGGACACGGATCCGGGGCGGGTCGGAACGTCTTACTTCTCGATGATCGCGAGGACGTCGCGGGCGGAGAGCACCAGGTACTCCTCGCCCTGGTACTTCACCTCGGTGCCGCCGTACTTCGAGTACAGGACGATGTCACCCACGGCGACGTCGAGCGGCAGACGCTGGCCGTCCTCGAAGCGGCCCGGGCCGACGGCCAGAACGACGCCCTCCTGGGGCTTCTCCTTGGCGGTGTCCGGGATAACCAGGCCGGAGGCCGTGGTGGTCTCGGCGTCGAGCGGCTGGACCACAATGCGGTCCTCGAGCGGCTTGATGGCAACCTTGCTGCTGGTGGTCACGTCCGAGCTCCCCTTCGGAGATTACGGGGTTTTCTAACGGGTAGGGCGATCCTGCGGGCCTGCCGTCGCGGGGGTCAGACACACGTCGTCGCGTTAGCACTCTCCCGGTGGAGAGTGCCAAGGACGACCATAGGGCCGTGTTAGCACTCAGTCAACCAGAGTGCCAACGACGCGCCCTGGGGCCCTCGGTTCCGCGGATGAGCAGCCGTACTCATGTGCGCCCCGGCCCGGCCCCCGCAGACTCCTGCCATGACCTCGATCCCGGTGCGTCCCGGCCCGTCCCGGCCCAGGGACGCCGCCCTCGCCGCGCCGGCGCCGCCCCTGCTGGGGGCCGTACTGCCGTTCACCTGTACGGGCGGCACTCCCTCGGGCAGACTCCTGCCATGACCGACACCCCGGTACGCGTCGACCCCTCCGGCGCGAAGGACGCCCCGCCCGCGCTGCCGCTCCTCCCGGGGGCGCTCCGGTGAGCCGACCGGCCGCCCCGTCCGAGCCGCCGCGGATCCACTGGGCGGCGGACCTGGTGCTCGCCGCGGTGGTGCTCGCGGTGACCGCCGTCGCGGTGTTCCTCGGATCGCTCGTGCTCAACGTGCTGAAGCTGCTCGCCCTGTACGGCCCCGGGACCGTGGCCCTGGACGTCTTCGGCGTCGTGGTCCTGCTCGTGCTGCTGACCCTGACCTTCCGGGGCACCCGACGGCTCGGCTACCGGATCACGCCGTACGCCGCGGTGGCCGCAGCACCGCTGGGCGTGCTCGTGGGCCGGCTCGCCTCCGGCATCCCCGTCATCGGCCGGTGACCGCCGCACCACTGCGGTCACCGACCGGCCGAGCGGCGAGAATGGCCCCCGTGGACACCGAGAACCTCCAGCCGCTGCTGACGCCCGAGGGCCAGGCCCTGCTCGCCGAGTTGCGCGAGTTCACCCCCGAGGAGGAGCTGGCGCTGGCGACCCGCCTGCGCCGGGAGCATCCGGCGGAGCTGGTCTCGGCGGCCTTCGGGCAGGCGCGGCTGCGGCAGCGGGCGCGGGCGAAGTTCGGGGCGGACGCCGACCTGATGTACTTCACGCCCAACGGGGTCGAGCAGTCCACCCGGCGCAGCGTGGCCGAGTGGCGGGCGCAGCGGTTCGCCGCGCTGGGCGTCCGACGGCTGGCGGACCTGTGCTGCGGCATCGGCGGGGACGTGCTGGCGCTGGCCCGGGCGGGCATCGAGGTGCTGGCCGTCGACAAGGACCCGGCGGCCTGCGCCGCCACCGCGGCCAACGCCGCCGCCCTGGGCCTGTCCGAGCTGGTCGAGGTGCGCTGCGCGGACGTCGCCGAGGTGGACGTCACCGGCTACGACGCGGTGTTCACCGACCCGGCCCGGCGCACCTCGCGCGGCCGGGTGTTCGACCCGGAGGCGTACGCCCCACCGCTCTCCTGGGCGATCGAGGCCGGCCGGCGGACCCCGATCGGCGCGCTGAAGGTCGCGCCGGGCATCCCGCACGAGGCCGTGCCCCGGGACGCCGAGGCCGAGTGGGTCTCCGACCACGGTGACGTCAAGGAGGCGGTGCTCTGGTTCGGCACCAGGGCCGCGAGCCCGCACCGCGCCACCCTGCTGCCGCAGGGCGCCAGCCTGACCGGCGGCGACCTGCCCGACCCGCCGGCCGGCCCGGTCGGGCGGTACCTGTACGAGCCGGACGGCGCGGTGATCCGGGCCCACCTGGTGGCCGAGGTGGCCGGGCAGGTGGGCGGCCGGCTGATCGACCCGAAGATCGCCTACCTGACCTCGGACGAGCTGGTCGCCACCCCGTACGCGCACGCCTTCGAGCTCACCGACGTGCTGCCGTTCCACATCAAGAAGCTGAAGGCGCTGCTGCGCGAGCGGGCGGTCGGCACGGTGGTGATCAAGAAGCGCGGGATGGCGATCACCCCGGAGGAGCTGCGCCGCCAGCTCAAGCCCTCCGGGCCGAACAGCGTCACGGTGATCCTCAGCCGCACCGACAACGGGCCGCTGATGATGCTGGGACAGCCGGTCGCGGCGTCCTAGGGGGTCGACCCGCGGCGTCGGTCACGCGGGTGGCTGGATGTAGTCCTCCAGCCGCGCCACCGAGAAGCCCTGCTCCTGTATCCGGGCCAGCAGGTCGCCGAACATCTGGGTCATCGTGGCGCCCTTCAGCTCCTTGGGGCCGCGGAAGTGCGCCAGGATTATGTCGCCGGGCTTCAGCTGCTTGTCCCCCGCCTGGTACTGCATGTCGTGGATCTGCATCGACTCGCGCCAGAGCACCATCGCGCGCGGGCCGCACTGCTGGACGGAGGTGTTGAGCGTCGGGGTGTTGGCGCCGTCGCCGAACGGCGGGCGGAACAGCAGCGGGGCGGCGCCGTACTGCTGGGTGAGCGCGGACTGCGCGTCGCAGATCTCGGACTTCTGCTTCTCCGCCGGGATCCTGCTCATCACCGGGTGGTCCACGGTGTGGTTCTGGACGTGGTTGCCCAGGGCCTGGAGCGGCTTGAAGTAGGCGTAGTCGTTCCTGACGATGTCCCGGGTCAGGAACATCGATATCGGCACCTTGAGGTCGGTGAGCATCTCGACGAACCTCGGGTCCTTCTCGGCCCCGTCGTCGATGGTGATGAAGACGACCTTGTCGCTCGTTTTCACGTCGCTGAACACCGGGACGGGGCCGGTCCGTTCGAGCTTTATCGGCTTGTCGGCGGGCGGCGCCGGGGCGGGGGCGAGCGGGGAGAGGTTCCACTTGGCCCAGGCCGCCGCGCCCGCTCCCGCCGGAGCGCCGGCCGCGGCGGCGGTGGTCGCGGC
>NZ_JBSHBN010000167.1:0-20034 GCF_053612025.1 Kitasatospora sp. NPDC054768 | reverse complement strand
CCCCGCCTCCGGCTGCCCGTCCGCGCACCCCCCCGGGTCGGTCTCGTACGCTCCCGGGCGGTTCCGTCCGCGGGCCGCCGGCTCAGGCGCGGTACGCGACCCGCAGCGGCAGGCGCTTGAGGCCCAGCACGAAGTTGAACCGGGTGTGCCACTCCAGCTCCGTGGAGGCCAGCTCGATCCTCCCGTAGCGCCGCAGCAGCTCGGTGATGGTCAGGCAGACCTCGGTCCGGCCGAGCATCGCGGCGATGCAGTAGTGCGGCCCGGAGCCGAAGGCGAGCGACTTCACGCCCTCGCGGCGCAGGTCCAGGCGGTCCGGGTCGGGGAACCTCGCCGGGTCGCGGTGGGCGGCGCCGAGGATCGCCAGGACGACGTCGCCGGCCGGGATGCGCTGCCCGGAGAGGACGAGGTCGTCGGTCAGGTGCCGCAGGATGACCTGCACCGTGGAGTTGTAGCGGGCCAGCTCCTCGAAGCAGTCGCCCATCATCCCCGGGTTCGCCCGCAGCAGCTCCAGCTGGTCGGGGTTGGTCAGCAGGGCGTGCAGGCTGTTGCCGATGACGTTGATCGTGGTCTCGTGCCCGGCGTTGAACAGCAGCAGCACCTGGGCGATCACGTCCTCGTCGCTGAGCCCCTCGCCGTCCTCGTCCTTCGCCATCAGCATGGTCAGGACGTCGTCCCGGGGCTCGGCCCGGCGCAGCTCCATCTGGTGCCGGATGTAGGCGCTGAACTCCGGCTCGGCCTGGTTCATCGCGTCCCGCATCCGCGGGGTGATCAGCGGGTCGATGATGTTGGCGATCGCGTTCGTCCACTTGAGGCACTTGTCCGCGTCCTCGATCGGAATGCCCAGCAGACCGCAGATCACCGCGACCGGGACGGGGGCGGCGAGCTGCTCGATCAGGTCGACCTCGCCCTCGCCCATGTCGTCGATCAGCCGGTTGACGATGCGCAGGATCTCCGGCTCCAGGCGCTGCACGGCGCGCGGCGTCACCGCCCGGGCGATGATGCGGCGCAGCTTGCGGTGCTCCTCGCCGTGCTTCACCAGCATCCAGCGGCTCAGGCTGCGCATCGCCGGGCTGTCGGGACCGCCGCGCTGCTCCGCGAACGCCGGATCCGTGGTGACGCTGGAGGACGCCTGCGGGGAGCGCAGGAACGCGTCCACGTCGTCGTACCGGCTGAGTGTCCAGAATCCGTACGGCGAATGGTGAATGGGTTCCGTCTCGCGCAGCCGCCGATAGTAGGCGTATCTGTTCCTATGGAGCTGCGGATCGTTGAGGTCGAAGAGAACCCTGGTCCTTTGCCGCTCCACCATGACCCGGCCAATCATCGCGAGGAAATTTTTCCCCCAGGCTCCGGCGGACGGTGATGAGGGGTCAACCCCTATCCTTCCCGACGGCGTGCTGGTTAAGGGGGAATCCTTGAGGCTAGGGGTGGTTGACGGCGCCGGGCCACGATTAGCCTGCGTCGGGCGGGACCGGTGAATTGGGCGGCTGGTGCACGCGGCGGCGGCGAAAGTCCAGGAATTCCCTTAACGGGCCGGCCGGTCGTCTCCGTCTATTCGTCGCGCCATCCGTGGAAGAGGGTTTCACCAGATGGTTGATAAGGATACGCTTCGCGATTATCTGAAGCGGGTCACCGCCGATCTCCACCGGACCAGGCAACGCCTGGCCGATTTCGAGGCGGCGGACGCCGAACCGCTGGCGATCATCGGGATGAGTTGCCGGTTCCCCGGCGGCGTCCGTTCACCGGAGGACCTCTGGCGGCTGGTGGCCGACGGCGCCGACGCCATCGGCCCCTTCCCGGAGGACCGCGGCTGGGCCCTCGACCACCTCTTCGACGACGACCCGGACCGGGCCGCGACCAGCTACGTGCGCGAGGGCGGCTTCGTCACCGGGGCCACCGAGTTCGACCCCGGGTTCTTCGACATCTCGCCGCGCGAGGCGCTGGCGATGGACCCGCAGCAGCGGCTGCTGCTCCAGGCGTGCTGGGAGGCCGTCGAGCGCGCCCGCCTCGACCCCACCTCGCTGCGCGGCAGCGACACCGGCGTCTTCATCGGCGCCGGCGACCAGAAGTACACCGCGCTGGTCGCCGGGGCGCCGCACGAGGGCGGCGAGGGCTACCTGCTCACCGGCGGCGCCAGCGCCGTCATCTCGGGCCGGGTCTCCTACGCGATGGGCCTGGAGGGCCCCGCGATCACCGTGGACACCGCCTGCTCCTCCTCGCTGGTCGCGCTCCACCTGGCCGCCCGTTCGGTGCGCCAGGGCGAGTGCTCGCTGGCACTGGTCGGCGGCGTCACCGTCATGGCCACCCCGGGCGTGTTCACCGAGTTCAGCAAGCAGCGCGGGCTGGCCGGGGACGGCCGGTGCAAGTCCTTCGCCGCCGCGGCCGACGGCACCGGCTGGTCCGAGGGCGTCGGCGTGCTCCTGGTGGAGCGGCTCTCCGACGCGCGCCGGCTCGGGCACCCGGTGCTCGCCGTGGTGCGCGGCTCGGCGGCCAACCAGGACGGCGCCTCCAACGGGCTCACCGCCCCCAACGGGCCGTCCCAGCAGCGGGTCATCATGCAGGCCCTGGCCAGTGCCAAGCTGTCCACCGGGGACGTCGACCTGGTCGAGGCGCACGGCACCGGCACCGAGCTGGGCGACCCGATCGAGGCCCAGGCCCTGCTGGCCACCTACGGCCAGGGCCGGGCGCAGGACCGTCCGCTGTGGCTCGGCTCGGTCAAGTCCAACATCGGGCACGCCCAGGCCGCGGCCGGCGTGGCCAGCGTGATCAAGGCCGTGATGGCGCTGCGGCACGGCGTGCTGCCGGCCACCCTGCACGTGGACGGACCGACCCCGCACGTGGACTGGTCGGCCGGCGCGGTGGAACTGCTCACCGAGTCCCGGCCCTGGCCGCGCGGCGCCGAGCCGCGCCGCGCCGGCGTGTCCTCGTTCGGCATCAGCGGCACCAACGCCCACATCATCCTGGAGGAGGCCGACGAGCCCGCGGCCGCGGAGCCCGGGGCCGCGGAGCCCGGGGCGGCGGAGGCCATGGCAGGCCCGGCCGGCGCGGAACTCCCCTTCGTCCTCGGCGCCAAGAGCGAGGCCGCGCTGCGCGGCCAGGCCGCGCGGCTGCGCGCCCTGCTGACGGCCGACCCGGCGGTGCACCCGGCGGACCTCGGCCGCTCGCTGGCCGTCACCCGCGCCGCGCTGAGCCACCGCGCGGTGGTCGTCGCGGCCGACCGCGCCGGCCTGCTGGCCGGCCTGGCCGCCCTGGAGGACGGCACCGAGAGCGGCCGGGTGGTGCGCGGCGCCGCCGCCCGCAGGAGCGGCAAGCTGGCCTTCCTGTTCACCGGCCAGGGCGCCCAGCGCGCCCGGATGGGCGCCGAACTGGCCGCCGCCCAGCCCGTGTTCGCCGAGGCCCTGGCCGAGGTGTGCGAGCGCCTGGACCCGCACTTCGACCCGCCGCTGCGCGCCGTGCTCGACGCCGAGCCCGGCAGCGACACCGCCGCGCTGCTCGACCGGACCGCCTACACCCAGGCCGCGCTGTTCGCGGTCGAGGTGGCGCTGTACCGCCTGGCGACCGCCTTCGGCCCGGCCCCCGACTTCCTGCTCGGCCACTCGGTCGGCGAGGTCGCCGCCGCCCACGTCGCGGGCGCGCTCCCGCTGGACGACGCCTGCACCCTGGTCGCCGCGCGCGGCCGGCTGATGCAGGCGATGCCCGAAGGCGGCGCGATGCTCGCCGTCGGCGCGGACGAGGCGCGGGTCCGCGAGGACCTGGCCGCGGTGGCCGACCGGGTCGCCGTCGCCGCCGTCAACGGGCCGGCCTCGACGGTCGTCTCCGGCGACCGCGAAGCGGTCCTGGCGCTCGCCGCCACCTGGCGCGAACGCGGCCTGCGCACCCGCGAGCTGCGGGTCTCGCACGCCTTCCACTCGCCGCACATGGACGGCATGCTGGCGGAGTTCCGCGAGGTCGTCGCGGGGCTCGCGTTCCGGCCGCCGGTGATCCCGGTGGTCTCCAACCTCACCGGCGCCCCCGTCGGCGCCGAGCAGCTGGCCGACCCGGACCACTGGGCCCGGCAGGTCCGCGAGACCGTCCGGTTCGCCGACGGGGTCCGGCACCTCGACGGGCAGGGCGTCACCCGCTACCTCGAACTCGGGCCCGACGGCGTGCTCACCGCCATGGCCCGGGAGAGCCTCGCCCACCGCGAGGACACCGTCTTCCTGGCCCCGCTGCTGCGCCGCGACCGGCCCGAGCCGCTGAGCGTCGCCACCGCGCTGGCCGGCCTGCACGTGCACGGCGGCGCCGTCGACTGGGCCGCCGTCTTCGGTGACGGACGCCTGCTGGACCTGCCGACCTACGCCTTCGAGACCGCGCCGTACTGGCCCAACACCGCCTCCTGGCGCGGCGACGTCACCGCGGCGGGCCTGAGTGCCATCGGCCACCCGATGATCGGCGCCGGGATCTCGCTCGCCGGCGGGGACGAACTGCTGTTCACCGCACGGCTGTCCGCCGACGCCCACCCGTGGCTGGCCGACCACCGGGTGCACGGCCGGGTCGTCGTTCCCGGCACCGCCTTCGTCGAACTCGCCGTCCACGCGGGCGACCAGGTCGGCTGCGGCGACCTCGACGAGCTGGTCCTGGAGGCCCCGCTGGCGCTGCCCGACCGCGGCGCGGTCCAGGTCCAGGTGGCGGTCGGCGCCGCCGGCCCGGACGGCCGCCGCACCGTCACGGTGCACGCCCGGCCCGAGGAGCGGGCCGACGACAACTGGCCGGAGCGGCCCTGGACCCGGCACGCGACCGGCGTGCTGGCCCCCACCGCCGACGGCGCGGCGGCCGAGCCGGCCCCGCAGCAGTGGCCCCCCGCCGACGCCGCCCCGGCCGACGTGGACGCCGTGTACGAGCTGCTGGACACGGCCGGACTGGCGTACGGGCCGGCCTTCCGCGGCCTGGCCGCCGCCTGGCGCCACGGTGACGCGATCCTGCTGGAGGCCCGGGCCGGGGACCCCGAGGAGGCCCGCCGCTACGGCCTGCACCCGGCGCTGCTGGACGCCGTCCTGCACGCGCTCGCGGTCCGTTCGACGGCCGACGGGGGAGCCGGCCCCGCCGCGCTCACCGCCGGACTGCCGTTCTCCTGGACCGGGGTCGCCCTGCGCGCCTCGGGCGCCCCCGGCGTCCGGGCCCGGATCACCCCGCTGGGTGAGGACGCGCTCTCCCTGGTGGCCTGGGACGGCGACGGCCGGCCGGTCGTCACCGTCGAGCGCCTCGTGCTGCGCGCGGCCGCCCCCGCCGGTCCGTCCGCCGACCCGGCCGGGCTGTACCGGGTGGACTGGCGGCGCCCGGCCGACGGCGACACCGAGGTCGCCGTGCCCGCGGACCTCGCGCTGCTGGACGCCGAGGACGCCCTGGCCGCGGCCGTCGACGAGGACGGCCACGTGCCCGGAATCGTGGTGCTGCCCTGCCCGGCCGGCTCGGCGCGGGAGGCCGTCGCCCGGGTGCTGACGGTGCTCCAGGACTGGCTGGCCGACGACCGCTTCACGCCCGCCCGCCTGGTGGTGCTCACCCGCGACGCGGTCGCCGCCGCCCCCGGCGACCCGGTCGCCGACCCGGCCGGCGCCGCCGCCTGGGGCCTGGTGCGCACCGCGCAGACCGAGCACCCCGACCGCTTCGTCCTGCTGGACGCCCCCGCCGGGGTGCCGGTGCCGACCGAGGTGCTGACCGCCGCCGTCGCCTGCGGCGAACCCCAACTGGCGCTGCGCGACGGCGAACTCGCCGCCGCCCGACTGGTCCGCGCGGCCGTGCCCGCCGGCCTGCCGGCCCCGGCCGGAGCCGGGGCCTGGCGGCTGGACACCCGCAACCCGGGCACCCTGGAGGCCCTCGAACTGCTGCCGGTCGACCCGGCCGCCCCGCTGGCCCCCGGCGCGGTGCGGCTCGGCGTGCGCGCGGCGGGCCTGAACTTCCGCGACGTGCTGGGCGCGCTCGGCATGTACCCGGGCGAGGTCGTGCTCGGCGGCGAGGCCGCCGGCGTGGTGCTGGAGGTCGGACCGGACGTCGAGGGCCTGAGCCCGGGCGACCGGGTGTTCGGCCTCTGCCCGGCCGCGTTCGGCCCCGTCGCCGTCACCGACCACCGGCTGCTGGCGCCGATGCCCGCGCACTGGTCCTTCGCCGAGGCCGCGGCCGTCCCGATCGCCTACGCCACCGCCTACTACGGCCTGGTGGACCTGGCCGGCCTGCGGGCCGGCGAGTCGGTGCTGATCCACGCCGCCGCGGGTGGCGTCGGCACCGCCGCCGTGCAGGTCGCCCGGCACCTGGGCGCCGAGGTCTACGGCACCGCCAGCCCGGCCAAGTGGGAGGCGGTGCGCGCCCTCGGCGTCGCCGCCGACCGGATCGCCTCCTCCCGGGACACCGGCTTCGCCCGGCGCTTCGCCGAGGCCACCGGCGGCCGCGGCATGGACGTGGTGCTGGACGCCCTGGCCGGCGAGTTCGTCGACGCCTCGCTCGACCTGCTGCCGCGCGGCGGCCGCTTCATCGAGATGGGCAAGACCGACGTCCGCGACCCCGGCGAGGTCGCCGCCCGCCACCCCGGCGTGCGCTACCAGGCCTTCGACCTGATCGAGGCCGGCCCCGAGCGGATCGGCGAGATCCTCGCCACCCTGCTGGAGCTGTTCCGCGCCGGCGAGCTGCGGCTGCCGCCGCTGCGCGCCTGGGACGTGCGCACCGCCCCCGAGGCGTTCCGCCACATCGGCCAGGCCCGCCAGATCGGCAAGGTCGTCCTCACCCTGCCGCGCGCCTTCGACCCGGACGGCACCGTCCTGGTCACCGGCGGCACCGGCGGCCTCGGCCGGGTCCTCGCCGAGCACCTGGCGACCGCCCACGGTGTCCGCCACCTCACCCTGCTCAGCCGTACCGGGCCCGCCGCCGAGGGCGCCGCCGCGCTCACCGAGGCGCTGGCCGAACGGGGCGCGCAGGTCGAGCTGATCGCCTGCGACGCCGCCGACCGGGACGCGCTCGCCGCGGTGCTGGCCGGGCTCACCCGCCCGCTGACCGGGGTGTTCCACCTGGCCGGCGTGGTGGACGACGCCGTGGTCACCGGCCTGACCCCGCAGCGCGCCGCCGCCGTCCTGCGCGCCAAGGCGGACGCCGCCGCGCACCTCGACGAGCTGACCCGGCACGCCGACCTGGCGGCCTTCGTGCTCTACTCCTCCGCCGCCGGCATCCTGGGCAGCGCCGGGCAGGCCGGCTACGCCGCCGCCAACGCCTACCTCGACGCCCTCGCCCACCGCCGCCGCGCCGCCGGGCTGCCCGCGCTGTCGCTGGCCTGGGGCGCGTGGCAGGACACCGCCGGCATGACCAGCCGGCTGACCGGGGCCGAGCGCGAGCGCATCGCCCGCTCCGCCTTCCCGCCGCTCTCCGTCGAGCGCGGCCTCGCGGCCCTGGACGCGGCGCTCGCCCTGCCCCACCCGGCGCTGGTCGCCACCGGGCTGGACCAGGCGGCCCTGGCCGCCGGCGCGGGGTCGCTGCCGCCGCTGCTGCGCGAACTCGTCCGCGGCGGCACCCGGCGCGTCTCCGGCGCCGACCCGGCCGCCGCCGGGTCGGCCCTCGGCCGCCGGCTGGCCGGACTCGGCGCGGAGGACCGGCTCCGGCTGCTGCTGGAGCAGGTGCGCGGCCAGGCCGCCGCCGTGCTCGGTTTCGCCGGTCCCGAACCGGTCGACCCGAACCGGGCGTTCAAGGAGCTCGGGGTCGACTCGCTGACCGCGGTCGAGCTGCGCAACCGGCTCTCCGCCGTCACCGGCCTGCGGCTGCCGGCCACCCTGGTCTTCGACCACCCGACCCCGGCGCTGCTCGCCGAGGAGCTCGGTCGCGAACTGCTCGGCGCGTCCGAGTCCGAGCCCGCGTCCGGGACCGCCGGCCCGGCCCCGGTGGCCGCCACCGGCCCGGCCGACGACCCGCTGGCGATCATCGGCATGAGCTGCCGACTGCCCGGCGGCGCCGACACCCCCGAGGGGCTGTGGCGGATCGTCAGCCAGGGCGTGGACGCCATGACCCCGGTGCCCACCGACCGCGGCTGGGACCTCGGAGCCTTCCCGGAGGGCTTCGCGGACGGCCTCGACGGCGGCTTCGTCGACGGCCTGGCCGACTTCGACCCCGCCTTCTTCGGCATCAGCCCGCGCGAGGCCCTGGCGATGGACCCGCAGCAGCGGCTGCTGCTGGAGACGGCCTGGGAGGCGATCGAGAGCGCCGGGATCGACCCGACCACGCTGCACGGCAGCCCGACCGGCGTCTTCGTCGGCAATGCCACCACCGGCTACAGCGTCGGCGCCACCGAGGTGCCCGAGGGCATCGGCCCGCACCTGATGCTCGGCACCGCCGCCTCCGTCACCTCCGGCCGGGTCGCGTACACCCTCGGCCTGGAGGGTCCGGCGCTGTCCATCGACACCGCCTGCTCCTCCTCGCTGGTGGCGCTGCACACGGCGGGCGAGGCGCTCGGGCGCGGCGACTGCTCGCTCGCCCTGGTCGGCGGCGTGACCCTGATGGTCGTGCCGACCATGTTCGTCGAGGGCACCCAGGGCGGCGCGGTCTCCACCGACGGCCGCTGCAAGGCCTTCGCCGCCGCCGCCGACGGCACCGGCTGGGGCGAGGGCGCCGGCATGCTGCTGGTCGAGCGGCTCTCCGACGCCCGCCGCAACGGCCACCGGGTGCTGGCCCTGGTCCGCGGCACCGCCGTCAACCACGACGGCGCCAGCAACGGGCTGACCGCCCCCAGCGGCCGGGCCCAGCAGAAGGTCATCCGGCAGGCGCTGAGCGCCGCCCGGCTCGCCCCCGGCGACGTCGACGCCATCGAGGCGCACGGCACCGGCACCGAGCTGGGCGACCCGATCGAGGCACGGGCGCTCCAGGCCGTCTACGGCCGGGACCGGGAGGCCGACCGCCCGGTGTGGCTCGGCTCGGTCAAGTCCAACATCGGGCACACCCAGTCCGCGGGCGGCGTCGCCGCCGTGATCAAGATGGTCCAGGCGATGCGGCACGACCTGCTGCCCGCCACCCTGCACGTGGACGAGCCGACCCCGCACGTGGACTGGTCGGCGGGCGCGCTGCGCCTGCTCACCGAACCGGTGCCGTGGCCGCGGGGAGGTCGCACCCGCAGGGCGGGCGTCTCCTCGTTCGGCATGAGCGGCACCAACGTCCACGTGATCCTGGAGGAGGCGCCGGAGCGGGCCGAGGCCCCGGCGCGGCCGGCCGCCCCGTCCCTGGCCGGCGCCCCCACCCCCTGGCTGCTGTCCGCCCGCGGCGAGGCCGCGCTGCGCGCGCAGGCCGCACGGCTGCGCGAACACCTCTCCACCCGTCCGGAATTGACGAATGATCAGGTCGCCGGAGCGCTGTCGTCCGGCCGTTCCGCCTTCGACCACCGCGCGGTGCTCCTCGCCGACGACCGGGAGTCCTTCACCGAGCTGCTGACGGCGCTCGCCGAGGACCGGACGGCCGAGGGCCTGGTGCGCGGCGTCGCCGCCGCCGGGGGCCGCACCGTGTTCGTCTTCCCCGGCCAGGGCACCCAGTGGGCCGGCATGGCCGCCGGTCTGCTGGAGGCCTCCGAGGTCTTCCGCGACTCCGTCCGGGCCTGTGACGCCGCCCTGGCCCAGTACGCCGACTGGTCGGTGGAGGACGTGCTGCGCGGCTCCGAGGACGCCCCGCCGATCGAGCGGATGGACGTCGTCCAGCCCGTGCTGTTCACCATGATGGTGTCGCTGGCCGCGCTCTGGCGCTCGCACGGCATCACCCCCGCCGCCGTGGTGGGGCACTCCCAGGGGGAGATCGCGGCGGCCCACGTCGCGGGCGCGCTCACGCTGTCCGACGCGATGCGGATCGTCGCGCTGCGCAGCCGACTGCTCCTGGCGCTCGCCGGGCAGGGCGCCATGGCGTCGGTCTCGCTGCCCGAGGACGAGGTGGCCGCCCGGATCGAGGCCTGGCCGGGCGAGCTGCACATCGCCGCCGTCAACGGCCCGCGCTCGATCGTGGTCGCCGGAGACCCGGGGACGGTCGACGAGTTCGTCGAGGCGCTGGCCGCCGAGGACGTGCGGGTGCGCAAGGTCCGGGTCAACGGCGCCGGCCACTCGCCGCAGGTCGAGCCGCTGCGCGAGGCCGTGCTGGAGGCGCTGGCCGGCATCGAGCCGCGGCCCGCCCGGACGGCCTTCTACTCCACCGTGACCGGCGGCGCGCTCGACACCACCGAGCTGGGCACCGCCTACTGGTACCGCAACATGCGCGAGCCGGTCCGGTTCGCCCACGCCGTCCGCTCCCTGCTGGAGGACGGCTACCGCACCTTCGTCGAGTCCAGCCCGCACCCGGTGCTGGGCCCCGGCGTGCAGGAGGCCGCCGAGGAACTCCCCGGCACCGGCGAGGTGACCGTGGTCGGCACCCTGCGCCGCGACGAGGGCGGCCCGGCCCGGTTCCTGCGCTCGCTCGCCGAGGCGCACGTCCACGGCGCCCGCCCGGACTGGGCCACGGTCCTCGGCGGCGCCCCGGCCACCGCCGTCGAGCTGCCCACCTACGCGTTCCAGCGGCAGCGCTACTGGCTCGACCTGCCGACGGCGCACGGCGCCGCGGCCGGCGACGCCCTGCGCGACCCGGCCGAGGAGCGGTTCTGGGCGGCGGTCTCCGAGGCCGACCCGGCCGGGCTGGCCGAGGCGCTCGGCGTGGACGACCCGGACGCCCGCGCCGCGCTGGCCGCGGCCGCGCCCGCGCTGCCGGTGCTCTCCTCCTGGCGGGCACGCCGCCGGGACGGCTCCACCATCGACAACTGGCGCTACCGGGTGCGCTGGCGGCGCATCGCCCGCACCGAGGGCGCCGAACTCTCCGGCACCTGGCTGCTGGTCGTCCCGGGCGGCGAGGACGACGGGACCGCCGCGTTCTGCGCGCGGGCGCTCGGCGAGCACGGGGCCCGCGTGGTGACCGTCTCGCCCGCCGACGACGACCCGTCCGGCGACGGCCTCGGCGAGCGGATCGCCGAGGCGGTGGCCGAGGGGCCGGCCGGCGTGCTCTCCCTGCTGGCCCTGGACGAGGGGACCCACCCGGACCACCCGGTGCTCTCCCGCGGGCTGGCCCGCACCCTCGCCCTGGTCCGGGCCGTGGAGGCGGCCGGCGGCACGGCACCGCTCTGGATCGCCACCCGGGGCGCGGTCTCGGTCGGGGCCGCCGACCCGCTGACCCGCCCGGCGCAGGCCGGCGCCTGGGGCCTCGGCCTGACCGCCGGACTGGAACTCACCGGCCGTCGGATCGGCCTGATCGACCTGCCCGCCGACCCGGACGACCGCGCCCTCGCCCGGGTGGCCGCCGTGCTCCACGGCGGCACCGGCGAGGACCAGGTGGCCCTGCGGGCCGCCGGCGTCTTCGGCCGCCGGATGGTCCGGGCCCCGCGCGAGGACGCCGCGGGCACGGACGGCTGGCAGCCCCGCGGCACCGTCCTGGTCACCGGCGGGACGGGCGCCGTCGGCGGCCACGTGGCCCGCTGGCTGGCCCGGGCCGGCGCCGAACGGCTGGTGCTGGCCGGCCGGCGCGGACCGGCCGCCCCCGGCGCCGCGGAACTGGCCGCGGAGCTGACCGCGCTCGGCGCCGAGGTCCGGATCGAGGCCGTGGACGTCACCGACCGCTCCGCCGTCGCCGCCCTGCTGGCGCGGCTGCCGGAACTGACCGCCGTCGTGCACGCGGCCGGCGTCGCCCAGAGCACGCCCGTGCTGCACACCGACGTCGCGGAACTGGCCGCCACCCTGGAGGCCAAGGTCGCCGGCGCCGTCCACCTGCACGAACTCGCCGGGGACGACCTGGAGGCCTTCGTCCTGTTCTCCTCCGGCGCGGCCGTCTGGGGCGGCAGCGGCCAGGCCGCCTACGCGGCCGCCAACGCCCGCCTGGACGCGCTCGCCCAGTACCGGCGCTCGCTCGGGCTGCGCGCCACCTCGGTCGCCTGGGGCGGCTGGGCCGGCGGCGGCATGGCCACCGACGAGGCGATGGCCGTCCTCGGCCGGCGGGGCCTGGCCCTGATGGACCCGCAGCTCGCGGTCACCGCGCTCGGCCAGGCGCTCACCGACGACGAGACCCTGCTGACCGTCGCCGACATCGACTGGGCCGCCTTCACCCCGGCCTACAGCGCCGCCCGCGAGCGGCCGCTGGTCGACGAGATCCCCGAGGCCCGGGAGGCGCTCGCCGACTCCGGGCCGCAGACCACGGCGCCCGCCGGCGAGGGCGAGTTCGCCCAGCGGCTGGCCGCCCTCCCCGCGGGCGAGCGCGGCCGGGTCGTCCTCGACCTGGTCCGCACCCACACCGCCGCCGTGCTCGGCTACCCCGGACCCGGGGACGTCGAGCCCGCCCGGGCGTTCCGCGAGGTCGGCCTGGACTCGATCATGGCGGTCGAGGTCCGCAACCGGCTGCGCACCGCCACCGGGCTGCGGCTGCCGGCCACCATGGTCTTCGACCACCCGACGCCGGCCGCCGTCGCCGACCACCTGGCCACCCTGCTGCTCGGCGCCCCGGCCACCGCGGCCCCCGCGCCGGAGCCCGGCGCGGCACCCGCGGACGACGACCCGATCGCCATCGTCGGCATCGGCTGCCGCTTCCCCGGCGGCGTCCGCTCCCCGGAGGACCTGTGGGAGCTGGTGCTGGCCCGCCAGGACGCCGTCACCCCGTTCCCCACCGACCGCGGCTGGGACCTGGACGCGCTCTACCACCCCGACCCGGACCGGCCCGGCACCACCTACGTCCGCGAGGGCGGCTTCCTGGAGGGCGCCGGCCACTTCGACGCCGAGTTCTTCGGCATCAGCCCGCGCGAGGCGATCACCCTGGACCCCCAGCAGCGGGTGCTGCTGGAGGCGGCCTGGGAGGCGCTGGAGCGGGCCCGGATCAACCCGGCGACGATGGCCGGCGCCAAGGCCGGCGTCTACGTCGGCACCTCCTTCCAGGGCTACGGCGTGGACGCGCAGGACGGCATCGCCGCCTCCGAGGGCTTCTTCCTGGCCGGGACGGGCACCGCCGCGGTGTCCGGGCGGCTCGCGTACACGCTCGGCCTGGAGGGCCCAGCGGTCACCGTGGACACCGCCTGCTCCTCCTCGCTGGTGGCGCTGCACCTCGCCTGGCAGGCGGTGCGCAACGGCGAGTGCACGCTGGCCCTGGCCGGCGGCGTCACCGTGCTGCCCACCCCGGTCTCCTTCACCGAGTTCAGCCGCCAGCGCGGCCTGGCGCCGGACGGCCGCTGCAAGGCGTTCGCCGCCTCCGCCGACGGCACCAACTGGGGCGAGGGCGTCGGCGTGGTGGTCCTGGAGCGCCTCTCGGAGGCACGCCGCAACGGCCACCCCGTGCTCGCCCTGTACACCGGCTCGGCGACCAACCAGGACGGCGCCTCCAACGGCCTGACCGCGCCCAACGGGCCGTCCCAGCAGCGGGTCATCCGCCAGGCGCTGGCCAGCGCCGGGGTGCGCCCGAGCGACATCGACCTGGTCGAGGCGCACGGCACCGGCACCTCGCTCGGCGACCCGATCGAGGCCCAGGCCGTGATCGCGACGTACGGTCAGGACCGCCCCGAGGACCGGCCGGTCGGGCTCGGCTCGCTGAAGTCCAACATCGGGCACACCCAGTCCGTCTCCGGCGTCGCCGGCGTGATCAAGACCGTGATGGCGCTGCGCGCCGGCGTCCTGCCGCCGACCCTGTTCGCCGAGGAGCCGACCCCGCACGTCGACTGGAGCGCGGGCCGGGTCGAGCTGCTGACCGAGGCCCGCCCCTGGCCGAGCACCGAGGGCCCGCGCCGGGCCGGTGTCTCCTCCTTCGGCGGGACCGGCACGAACGCCCACGCCGTCCTGGAGCAGGCCCCGGAGCCCGAGGAGGAGCCGCGCGCGGAGCGCGCGGCCGGCACGCTGCCCTTCGTGCTCTCCGCCCGCGGCCCGCAGGCCCTGCGCGAGCAGGCCGAACGGCTGCTGGCGCACCTGGACGCCGAGCCCGCGGCGGACCTCGGCGACCTCGCCTACTCGCTGGCGACCACCCGCACCCCGTTCGCCGAGCGGGCCGTGGTGCTCGCCGCCGACCGGGCCGAGCTGCGCGGCGGCCTCGCCGGGCTGGCCGCGGGGCAGACCCCCGAGGGCACCCCGACCGGCTCGGCCGTGAACGGCCGCACCGTGTTCGTGTTCGCCGGCCAGGGCGCCCAGTGGGCCGGCATGGCCGCCGGGCTGATGGACTCCTCGGAGGTCTTCGCCGAGCACATCGCCGCCTGCGACGAGGCGCTCGCCCCGTACACCGACTGGTCGTTGGTGGACGTGGTGCGCGGCGTCGAGGGCGCGGCCGCGCTGGACCGGGTCGACGTGGTGCAGCCGGCCCTGTGGGCGATGATGGTCTCGCTCGCCGCGGTCTGGCGCTCCTGGGGCGTCGAACCGGACGCGGTGATCGGCCACTCGCAGGGCGAGATCGCGGCCGCCTGCGTGATCGGCGCGCTGTCGCTGGAGGACGCCGCCCGGGTGGTGGCCGTGCGCAGCCGGGCGATCACCGCGCTGTCCGGCAAGGGCGGCATGGTCTCGGTCGCGCTCCCCGCCGCGAAGGCCGGGGAACGGATCGCCCCGTGGGCGGGGCGGATCTCCGTCGCCGCCGTCAACGGGCCCTCCTCCGTGGTGGTCTCGGGCGAGACCGGGGCCCTGGAGGAGTTCTTCGCCGGCTGCGAGGCGGACGGGGTCCGGGTCCGCCGGATCGCGGTCGACTACGCCTCGCACTCGGCCCAGGTCGAGGCCGTCGAGGAGCGGCTGGTCGCGGAACTCGCCGGGATCACCCCGCGTTCCTCCGCGGTCTCCTTCTACTCCACCGCGCTCGGCCGCTGGACGGACTCCGCCGAGCTGGACGCCGGGTACTGGTACCGCAACCTGCGCAACACGGTCGGCTTCGAGCAGGCCGTGCGCGCCGTCGCGGCCGAGGGCTACCGGCACTTCGTCGAGGCCAGCCCGCACCCGATGCACACCGTCGGCATCCAGGAGACCCTGGACGACCTGGACGAGGCCGTCACCGGCGGCGGCGCCGTGGTCGGCTCGCTGCGGCGCGACCAGGGCGGCCTGGACCGGCTGTGGACCTCCGCCGCCGAGGCGCACGTGCGCGGCCTCGCCGTGGACTGGGCGCGGCTGCTCGGCGGCCTCGGTGCCCGCACCGTCGACCTGCCCACCTACGCCTTCCAGAGCAGGCGCTACTGGCTCGGTGGCTCCGGCGCGGCCGAGGCCGCCACGGCCGGGCTCGGCGCCACCGGGCACCCGCTGCTCGGCGCCGCCGCCGACCTCGCCGGGCTGGACGCCGTCCTGATGACCGGCCGGCTCTCCCGCCGCTCCCAGCCCTGGCTGGCCGACCACGCCGTGCTCGGCACCGTCCTGCTGCCCGGTACGGCCTTCGTCGAGATCGCGGTACAGGCCGGCGCGCAGGTCGGCTGCGGCCACGTCGAGGAGCTCACCCTGGAGACCCCGCTGCTCCTGCCGGAGCACGGCGCGGTACGCCTGCAGGCCGTCGTCCAGGCCCCGGACGCCGCGGGACGCCGGATGCTGAGCGTCTACTCCCGGCCGGACGACGGCACGGCCGCCGCCGGCACCGACGGCTGGACCCGGCACGCCACCGCGACCCTGGCCCCGGAGTCGCCCGCCCCGGCGTTCGACCTCGCCCAGTGGCCGCCGCGGGACGCCGAGCCGATCGACCTCGGCGGCTTCTACCAGGAGCTGGAGGCGCGCGGCTACGCGTACGGCCCGACCTTCCAGGGCCTGCGCGCCGCCTGGCGCCGGGACGAGCAGATCTTCGCCGAGGTGTCCCTGCCGGAGCCGGGCCCGGACGCCGAGCGCTTCGGCGTCCACCCGGCGCTGCTGGACGCGGCGCTGCACGGCATCGGCATGCTGCGGGCGCTGCGCGAGTCCGAGCGCGGCGAACGGGCCCGGGCCGAGCTGCCGTTCGCCTGGCGCGGGGTCGGCTGCCACCAGCGGGGCGTCACCTCGCTGCGGGTCCGGCTGGCCTTCGCCGAGGCGGACGGGATCACCCTCCAGGCCGCGGACGACACCGGGCTCGCCGTCGCCTCGGTCGAGGCGCTGGTCTCCCGGCCGGTGCCGGACGGCCTCGGCGCCGCCCCGGCCCCCGGACAGTCGCTGTTCCAGGTCGAGTGGACCGGGGCCGCCCCGGCCGGGGACACCCGGCCCGGCCGCCTGCTGCTGGCCGGTGACGACCCGTCCGGGCTCGCCGAGCGGCTCACCGCCGCCGGCGCCCCGCCCGAGCGCCACCGGGACCTCGCCGCGGTGGCGGCGGCGCTCAGCGGCACCGACGAGCCCGCGACCGTCCTGGTCCCGCTCGCCGGCGCCACCGGCGGTGACCCGGCCGAGGCGGTCCGCACCGTCACCCACACGGCGCTGGCGCTGGCCCAGCAATGGCTCGCCGACGACCGCTTCGGCTCCTCCCGCCTGGTGCTGGTCACCCGGGGCGCCGTCGCGGCCGACCCGGCCGAGGCCCCCGCCGACCTGCCCGCGGCGGCGGCCTGGGGCCTGCTGAAGTCCGCCCAGTCCGAGCACCCCGGCCGGTTCGTGCTGCTCGACGAGGACGGCCACGAGGACACCGCCCCCGCCCTGCTCGCCGCGCTGGGCACCGACGAGCCCCAGGCCGCGCTGCGGTCCGGCGCCGTGCGGGTGCCGAGGCTGGCCCGACTGGCCGTACCGGCCCGGCCGGACACCCCGGTGTTCGACCCGGACGGCACCGTGCTGATCACCGGCGGCACCGGCACCCTGGGCCAGGCGCTGGCCCGGCACCTGGTGACCGAGCACGGCGTCCGGCACCTGGTGCTGGCCGGCCGGCGCGGGCCGCAGGCCCCCGGCGCCGCCGAACTGGTCGCCGAACTGGCCGACCTGGGCGCCGAGGCCGAGATCGCGGCCTGCGACGTGGGCGACCGGACGGCGGCGGCCGCGCTGCTGGCCGGCATCCCGGCCGACGCCCCGCTGCGCACCGTCGTGCACGCGGTCGGCGAACTGGACGACGGCGTGCTCGTCGGACTCGACCCGGCGCGCGTCGACCGGGTCCTGCACGCCAAGGTCGGCGGTGCGCTGCACCTGGCCGAGCTGACCCGCGGCACCGGACTGTCCGGCTTCCACCTCTTCTCCTCGGCGGCCGGCACCTTCGGCGGCGCGGGCCAGGCCAACTACGCCGCGGCCAACGCCTTCCTGGACGCCTTCGCCCAGGCCCGCCGGGCGGAGGGGCTCGACACGGTCTCCTTCGCGTGGGGTCCGTGGGCACAGCCGACCGGGATGACCGGGAACCTGACCGAACTGGACGTCAACCGGGTGCGCCGGCTCGGCATGACGCCGGTGTCCACCGCGGAGGGCCTGGCGCTGTTCGACGCGGGTCTGGCCGCCGGCACCGCCGTGGTCGTGCCGATCAACCTGGACACCGCCGCGCTGCGGACCCAGGGGCTGCTGCCCCCGCTGCTGCGCGGTCTGATCCCCGCGGCGCCGACGGCGTCCGGGGCGGGCGGTCGGACCGGGGCCGCGGCCCGCGACGCGCACCTGCCCGAGCGGCTGGCCGGCCTCTCCGACCGGGAGCGGCTGGAGGCGCTGCTCGACCTGGTGCGCACCCAGGCCGCCACGGTGCTGGGCCACGACTCGGCGGGTTCGGTCGGTGCCGAGCGGGGCTTCCTGAAGGTCGGCATGGACTCGCTCACCGGCGTCGAGCTGCGCAACCGGCTGGCCCTGGCCACCGGGCTGCGGCTGCCGGCGACGCTGATCTTCGACTACCCCACGCCGCTGGACCTGGCGCGTCACCTCCGGGACGAGCTGGCCCCGGCGCCGACCGCCCCGGCCGCGAGCGCCCTGGACGAGCTGGCCAGGTTCGAGGACGTCCTGAAGAACGTCGGCACCGACGGCTCCGAGCGGGCCGAGGTCGGCCGACGGCTACGCGAACTGGCCGCCCGATTCGGCGAGTTCGGCACCACCGACAGTGCGGCGAGCCTGGAGACGGCGACCGCGGAGGAGCTGTTCCAGATCCTCGACCAGTCGCAGTGAGATCCGGGGGAGACGACATGAGCGTGACCAGGGAAGAAGAGCTGCTCCGGTACCTGCGCCAGGCCACGGCCGCGTTGCAGGAGGCCCGCCAGGAGCTGCGCGAGGTGCACGAGAAGGCCCGGGAGCCGATCGCGATCGTCGGGATGGCCTGCCGGCTGCCCGGCGGGATCGCCACCCCGGAGGAGCTGTGGCGGCTGGTCGCCACCGGCGGCGAGGGCCAGTCGGGACTGCCCACCGACCGCGGCTGGAACCTCGCGGCCCTCGGCGGCGACGGTACGCGGCAGGCCGGCTTCGTGCACGAGGCGGGCTGGTTCGACCCGGCGTTCTTCGGGATCTCGCCGCGCGAGGCGCTGGCGATGGACCCGCAGCAGCGGCTGTTCCTCGAAGCCTCCTGGGAGGCCTTCGAGTACGCCGGACTGGACCCGGAGCGGCTGCGCGGCAGTCGGACCGGGGTGTTCGCCGGGATGATGTACCACGACTACCTCCCCGGCGGGGGCGAGGGCGCCGAGGCCTACCTCGGCACCGCCACCGCGGGCAGCGTGGTCTCCGGCCGGGTGGCCTACGCCCTCGGCCTGGAGGGCCCGGCGGTCACCGTGGACACCGCCTGCTCCTCCTCGCTGGTCGCCCTGCACCTGGCCGTGCAGGCCCTCCGGGGCGGGGAGTGCGACCTGGCGCTGGCCGGCGGGGTGACCGTGATGGCCGCGCCCGAGGTGTTCGGCTCGCTGGGCGGTGGGCAGGGCGTGGCCGCGGACGGCCGCTGCAAGTCCTTCGCCGCCGCCGCCGACGGGATGGGCTGGGCCGAGGGCGCGGGCGTGCTGCTGGTGGAACGGCTCTCCGACGCCCGGCGGCTCGGGCACGAGGTGCTCGCGGTGGTGCGGGGCAGCGCGGTCAACCAGGACGGCGCCTCCAGCGGGCTGACGGCCCCCAACGGGCCGTCCCAGCAGCGGGTGATCCGGGAGGCCCTGGCCGCCGCCGGACTCTCGCCCGCCGAGGTGGACGCGGTGGAGGCGCACGGCACCGGCACCCGCCTCGGCGACCCGATCGAGGCCCAGGCGCTGCTCGCCACGTACGGGCAGGGGCGGCCCGAAGGCCGTCCGCTGCTGCTCGGCTCGGTGAAGTCCAACCTCGGCCACACCCAGGCCGCGGCCGGGGTGGCGGGCGTGATCAAGATGGTGCTGGCGATGCGGCACGGCGTGCTGCCGGCCACCCTGCACGTGGACGAGCCGACACCGCTGGTGGACTGGTCGGCGGGCGCGGTGGAGCTGCTGACCGAGGCCCGGCCGTGGCCGGAGGCGGACCGGGCGCGCCGGGCGGCGATCTCCTCCTTCGGGGTGAGCGGCACCAACGCCCACGTGGTCATCGAGCAGGGCGAGGCCCTCGTGGCCCCCGAACCGGCGAGCGTCCCGGCCCTCGTGCCCTGGCCGCTCTCGGCCCGGACGGCCGACGGCCTGCGGGCCCAGGCGCGCCGGCTGCGGGCCTTCGTGGCCGCCACGCCGGAGGCCGGACCGGTGGACGTCGGGCGCGGGCTGCTCGCCCGTACCGTC
The DNA here is from genome assembly GCF_053612025.1 of Kitasatospora sp. NPDC054768. Lineage (NCBI taxonomy): Bacteria > Bacillati > Actinomycetota > Actinomycetes > Kitasatosporales > Streptomycetaceae > Kitasatospora > Kitasatospora sp. NPDC054768. The sequence goes on along the minus strand of NZ_JBSHBN010000167.1, from coordinate 488 downwards.
ATGGAGCACCGCGCGGTCCTGCTCGGCGGCGACCGGGAGGCGTTCACCGCCGCACTCGACGCGCTGGCCGCGGGCGACCCGGCCGGCGAGGGGCGGACGGCGTTCCTGTTCACGGGTCAGGGTGCGCAGCGGGTCGGGATGGGCCGGGGGCTGTACGAGGCGTTCCCGGTGTTCGCGGCGGCGTTCGACGCGGTCTGTGCGGAGCTGGACGGGAGGCTCGGGCGGCTCGGGCGGTCGGTGCGCGAGGTCGTCCTCGACGGCGTCGAGGATCTGGACCGGACGGTGTGGGCGCAGGCCGGGCTGTTCGCGGTCGAGGTGGCGTCGTTCCGGCTGCTGGAGTCCTGGGGCGTGGTCCCGGACGTGCTGCTCGGGCACTCGATCGGTGAGGTGGCGGCCGCTCATGTCGCCGGGGTGTTCTCGCTGGCGGACGCGTGCGCCCTGGTGGCGGCGCGCGGTCGGCTGATGGACGCGCTGCCCGAGGGCGGCGC
>NZ_JBSHBN010000166.1:0-20258 GCF_053612025.1 Kitasatospora sp. NPDC054768 | reverse complement strand
GGCGGGCACCCGGGACAGGGTGCCCGCCCACCGGCATGTCCGGGGTTCGGACGGGGTGCGGCCCCGGGACGGCGTCGTGGTGCCGTTCCGGGGCCCTTGCGGAGCCGTTCAGGGGGCCGTGCGGCGCCGTGGGGTCAGGGGCAGCGCACGACCTGGCCGGCGTAGGCCAGGCCCCCGCCGAAGCCGAAGAGCAGGACCGGGTCGCCGGGCGAGAGCTCGCCGCGCTCGACCAGCTTGGAGAAGGCCAGCGGGATGGAGGCGGCCGAGGTGTTGCCCGAGTGGACCACGTCCCGGGCCACCACCGCGTCCTCGCCGAGCCCCAGCTTGCGGGCGATCGTGTCGATGATCCGCAGGTTGGCCTGGTGCGGGACGAAGCCCTTCAGCTCGGACGGGTCGATCCCGGCCCGCTCGCAGGCCTGGCGGGCCAGCGGGGCGAGCTGGGTGGTGGCCCAGCGGAAGACCGCCTGGCCCTGCTGGCTGATCACCGGGTCCCAGCCGGTGATCACCACGGCGTCGCCCCGCTCCGGCTCGGAGCCCCAGACCACCGGCCCGATGCCGGGCTCGCCGCCCTCCTCCTGGGCCTCGATCACCGCGGCGCCGGCGCCGTCGCCGAAGATCACGCAGGTGGAGCGGTCGGTCCAGTCGAGCGTGTCGGACATCCGCTCGGCGCCGATCACCAGGGCGCGGCGGGCCGAGCCGGCCCGGATCGCGTGGTCGGCGGTGGCCAGGGCGTACGAGAAGCCGGAGCAGACCGTGTTGATGTCGTACGCGGCGGGCGAGCGCACGCCCAGCCGGGCGGCCACCGCGGCGGCGGTGTTGGGGCTGCGCTCGATCGCGGTGCAGGTGGCGACCACGACGAGGTCGATCTCCTCGGCGGTCCGGCCGCTGTTGGCGAGGGCCTTCTGCGCCGCCTCGGTGGCGAGGTCAACCAGGCTCTCCTCCTCGGCGATGTGCCGGGTGCGGATGCCCACACGGGTGCGGATCCACTCGTCGTCGGTGTCGACGAGCCCCGCCAGGTCGGCGTTGGAGAGGACCTTGGGGGGCTGGTAGTGCCCGAGTGCCACAATGCGAGAACCGCTCATACTGCCATGGAACCGGGTTACCCGCTGGTCAGCATGGTATGACCGGCGACAGGATCCGCCCCCTCGATCTGTAGGAGGTGGACAAGGGGCCTTGGGGGGCCCGGGTTCCGCGTACGCCGAGGTCAGGCGGCCAGCGCGGCGGTGTCGCCCATCACGATGACCGGGTGGGCCGCCGGGTCCAGGGTGCGGATCAGCTGGGCCATCTTGTCCTCGGGGATCGACACGCAGCCGTGGGTCGGGCCGTCGTGGTCCACGTGGAGCCAGATGCCGCCGCCCTTCTTGGAGCCCATCGGGCGGCGCGTGTCGAGCGGGGAGTTGCCGGCGACGCGGTTGTAGTTGATCGCGACCACGTAGTCGAAGGAGCCGGCCAGCTGGTCCCCGAAGAAGCCCGTGCCGGAGACCACGAAGCTCGGGTCCTTGTCGTACGGGAACTTGCTGCCCGGGTCCGCCTTGCGGCCGCCCGCGTCGGTGAGGTTGAACACGCCGATCGGGCTGCGCAGGTCGCCCTCGTTGTGGTCGGTGGTCCAGCCGTTCTTGCCGTTGTGGCCCTGCCAGGTCTCGCCGGCCAGCCAGCGGCCCTCGGAGGTGCGGGTCCAGAGGGTGACGGCGTTCTTGTCGGTGTTCTTGTCCTGGCCGGAGGCGACCACGACCTGGGTGGTCTCGGCGGGTATCTGCGCGGTGAACTTCGCGCCGAGGCCGGGTATCGCGGCGACCGAGCCGTCCGTACGGGTCTGGCTGCGGTCGGCGGCCGGGGCCGCGGCCTGCCGGTCGGAGGCGGCCTGGGCGGCCGCGGGGGCCGGGCCGGGCTGGTCGGGCTTGCTGACGCCCTCCGGGCCGGGGCCGTCGGCGGCGGTGATGCCGGGCTTGGCGCCGTCCTGGCCGACGGCGTACCAGCCGGCGGTGGCGGCGACCAGCAGCGCGGTGCCGGCCATCACGGCCTTGCCGTGACGTTTCTGCTTGGCCTTGCGCCGCCGTCCCCGCGCGGCCGTCCGGCCACCCGCCACGGGCGCGGCGGCGAGCACCACGGGCGCGGCCTCGTAGCGGGCCTCGGACGCGGGTTCGTGGACGGGCTCGTGACGGGCGTCGGGCACGGGCTCGTAGCGGGCCTCGGGAACGGCTTCGTGAACGGGCTCGGCCCGGTAGACGGACTCGGCCTCGTAGCCGGGCTCGGCCGGGTACTGGACGGGCTCGGCCTCGTACGGCTGGAACGGCTGCCGGTACGCCTCGTAGTACCCGTCGGGGGCCTGCTCGTACGGCTGGTACTGGCCGTAGTAGGCGTCCTGCTGAACCGGCTGCTGGTACGGCTGGAAGCTCTCGTACTGCTGCTGCGGCATCAGGTCGACCGGCTCCTGCGTCGGCTGGTACGGCGGGTACGCGGTGGCACGATCAGAACCGGACATGCCGTCGATCCTGCCAAACGCCGTACCCGTTGGTAAACCCGGGCCCCGTGCGGAGGCCGTGAAGACAACCGCCGCCCGGGCCGACGGACGGCCGGGGCGGCGGAGGACTTCACGGACCGGAACGGGGTCAGAGGCGCATCGCCTGCGGGGACTCACGGCGCATCGGGTCCGGGCCGTCGTACTCGCGGATGACCTCGTAGCGGGTGTTGCGCTCCACCGGGCGGAAGCCCGCGTCGCGGATCAGCCCGAGCAGGTCGTCGCGGCCGAGCTTGTTCGGGGTGCCGAAGTTGTCCGCGTCGTGGGTGATCTTGTACTCGACCACCGAGCCGTCCATGTCGTCCGCGCCGTGGCTGAGCGCCAGCTGGGCGGTGGCGACGCCGTGCATCACCCAGAAGACCTTGACGTGCGGGACGTTGTCGAAGAGCAGCCGGGAGACCGCGAAGGTCTTCAGCGCCTCGGCGCCGGTGGCCATCTCGGTGCGGGCCATCAGCTTGTTGCGCACGACGCCGTCCTTGGAGTCGTGGAAGTCGTGCTGGTAGCGCAGCGGGATGAAGACCTGGAAGCCGCCGGTCTCGTCCTGGAGCTCGCGCAGCCGCAGCACGTGGTCCACCCGGTGGCGGGGCTCCTCGATGTGGCCGTACAGCATGGTGGCCGGCGTCTTGAGGCCCTTGCTGTGCGCGAGGCGGTGGATCCGCGACCAGTCCTCCCAGTGGGTGTCGTGGTCGACGATGTGCTGGCGGACCTCCCAGTCGAAGATCTCCGCGCCGCCGCCGGTCAGCGACTCCAGGCCGGCGTCGATCAGCTCGTCCATGATCTCGTCGGCGGACAGGCCGCTGATCCTCTCGAACCAGTGGATCTCGGTGGCGGTGAAGGCCTTCAGCGAGACGTTCGGCAGCGCCGCCTTCAGCTCCCGCAGCGAGCGCGGGTAGTAGCGCCACGGCAGGGTCGGGTGCAGGCCGTTCACGATGTGCAGCTCGGTGAGGGACTCGCTCTCCATCGCCTTGGCGAGGCGGACGGCCTCCTCGATGCGCATCGTGTACGCGTCCTTCTCGCCCGGCTTGCGCTGGAACGAGCAGTACGCGCAGGACGCGTTGCACACGTTGGTCATGTTGAGGTGGCGGTTGACGTTGAAGTGGACGACGTCGCCGTTCTTCCGCGTCCGCACGTGGTGGGCCAGCCCGCCCAGCCAGGCCAGGTCGTCGCTCTCGTAGAGCGCGATCCCGTCCTCGCGGGTCAGCCGCTCACCCGCGTAGACCTTCGCCTCCAGCTCGCGCTTGAGCCCTGCGTCCATGCGGTGACCCGCCTCCTCCGACATTCGATTCCTTGCCGGAATGAGCGTACGCCTATGCCGAGAGCAGCTCGGCGAGCAGTGTCGGGTCGATGTTGCCACCGCTGACCACGGCCGCCACCGCCTGGCCCCCGGTCTCGGCGGCGCGGTGGAAGTAGGCGGCCGGGGCGACCGCCCCGGAGGGCTCGGCGACCAGCCGGCCGCGGCGGGCCAGCACGGCCACGGTGGCGCGGATCTCGTCCTCGGTGACGGTGACGATGTCGTCCACGTAGGCGGTGACGTGCTCGAACGGCAGCACGCCGAGCGACGGGGTGCGCAGCCCGTCCGCGATGGTCCGGTAGGTGTCGGCGACCGGCCACTCGACCCGGCGGCCGGCGCGCAGGCTGGCCCGGGCGTCGGCGGCCAGCTCGGGCTCCACGCCGATCACCCGGATGCCGGGGCGGGTGAGCTTGAGCGCGGCCGCCGTCCCGCCGATCAGGCCGCCGCCGCTGACCGGCACCAGGACGGTGTCCAGCTCGGCCGGGGCGTCCTCGGCGATCTCCAGGCCGACCGTGCCCTGGCCCGCGATGATGAACGGGTCGTCGTACGGCGGGACCCAGACGTAGCCGTGCTTCCCGGCCAGCTCGGCGGGCAGGGTGTCCCGCTCCTCCGGCGCGACCAGGATCACCTCGGCGCCGAACGAGCGGGTGGCCTCCACCTTCACCGCGGGCGAGGTGTCCGGCATCACGATCACGGCCTTGATGCCGAGCGTCCGGGCCGCGTACGCCACCGCCTGCGCGTGGTTGCCGCTGGACTGGGCGACCACGCCCCGGGCGCGCTCGTCCTCGGTGAGCGCGGCCAGCCGGTTGTAGGCGCCGCGGGTCTTGAACGCCCCGGTCGGCTGGAGGTTCTCGGGCTTCAGCCAGAGCCGCCGTTCCCCCTCGGCCGCCCAGGGAGCGGGAACCAGTGGGGTGCGCACGGCGACCCCCGCGATCCGCTGCCGAGCCGCCCGCAGCTCCTCCAGACCGACCAGCGCCATGCGTCACTCTCCTACAGGAGGAAGTTCACTCACCCGGTTTTCCCACTTCGTGGAGAGTACGACGGTGGTGCGGGTTCGGGCCACGCCCTTCGTGCCCGAGATCCGCTTGACCACCGATTCCAGGCCGGCCACGTCGGCCACCCGGACCTTCAGCATGTACGAGTCGTCACCGGCGATGAACCAGCAGTCCTCGACCTCGTTGAGGTCCTTCAGCCGGAACGCCACGTCCTCGTGGTCCGCGGCGTCGGTGAGCTGAAGGCCGATCAGGGCCGTCACGCCGAAGCCGAGCGAGGCCGGGTTGACCGTCGCCCGGTAGCCGGTGATGACCCCGGCCTGCTCCAGGCGGTTGATCCGGTCCGTGACGCTCGGGCCGGAGAGCCCGACCAGGCGGCCCAACTCGGCGTAGGACGCGCGGCCGTTCTCCCGGAGCGCCTGGATGAGCTGTCTGTCCACCGTGTCCATATACCGTCCGCGTCCTTCCGAACCTCGCCAGACCCACAGATCATTATCCGGATTCAAAGGCGCCCTGCGCCGACCGACCCGGATATCGCAGAGAAGATACTCTCCCGCCCCCGGTCTCCTTACTCCCCCTCAGCCGGAGCGCCGTCGCCGCCGGCCGTCCTGCGGGCGGCCGCGCCCAACTCCCCTTCCCAGCGCAGGTACAGGGAATGCGGCACGTCGACGGCGTCCAGCACCCGCCCGGCCACGAAGTCCACGAGCTCGCGCACGGTGGAGCCGCCGGCGTAGAAACCGGGCGAAGCGGGCAGGACGACCGCCCCCTGCGCGTCGAGCTCCACCAAGTGCTTCAACGTCACCCCGTTGAGTGGTGTCTCGCGCACGCAGACGACGAGCGGGCGGCGCTCCTTGAGGGTGACGCTGGCCACGCGCTGCAGCAGGTCCTTGCTCAGGCCGAGCGCGATCCCGGCCACCGCGCCGGTGGTCGCGGGCACCACGAGCATGCCCTTGGCCGGGTAGGAGCCGCTGGACGGGCCGGCCGCGAAGTCCCCGGCGGGCCAGTAGCGGACGTCGTCCAGGCCCCGGTCGCTCCCGAGCCAGGCGGCCAGGTCGGCGCGCCAGTGGGCGTCCCGGAAGGAGATGCCGGTCTCGTCCAGGATGGTGAGCCGGGCGGCGCGGCTGACGATCAGGTCCACCGCCTCGCCGGCGGCCAGCAGCGCGCGGATCACCGAGGCCGCGTACGGCGTCCCCGACGCGCCCGAGACCCCGACCACCCACGGCTGACGCTTCGCAGTTCCCATGGGGCAATTCTGACCCGCCTCGACCTGCGCGTTCGGCCCGGGCCGGCCGGGAGGGGGTCCAGGAGCCCCGACCCCTGGAAGGATGGGCCGCATGGCAGCGACCCTCGTCGACCTCACCCATCAGGTGACCACCGCGATGCCCGTCTACCCCGGCGACCCGGCCGTCCTGCTGGAGCCCGCGCTCACCACCGCCACCGCCGGGGTGAACGTGCTGGCCCTGCACCTCGGCTCGCAGTCCGGGACGCACGTGGACGCGCCGTACCACGTGGACGTCACCTGGCCGACCCTGGACGGGCTGCCGCTGGAGCGGTTCACCGGCCCGGCCGTGATCGCCGACCTGCGCGGGCTGGAGCCCCGGACGGCCGTCACCCCCGAGTTGCTGGCGCCCGCGCTGGAGCGGGCCGCCGAGGGAACCGTCCTGCTGCTGGCCACCGGCTGGGCCCGGCACTGGGGCACCGACGCCTACCTCGCCCACCCCAGCCTGACCCCCGCCGCCGCCGAGGCGATCGTCGCCGCCGGGGTGCGGACGGTCGGGGTGGACGCGCTCAGCGTCGACCCGACCCCCGACCCGGGCCCGGGCGACCCCACGGTGGCCGCCCTGCTCGCCGACCTCACCGACGAGCACGACCACGGCACCGCCGAGGAGCCGACGCTGGCCGCCCACCGGGTGCTGCTGGGGGCGTCCGGCGGCGGGGTGATCGCCGAGAACCTGACCGACCTGCGGCCGCTGCTGGCGGCCCAGGAGGCCGGCCTGCCGGTGGAGGTCTCGCTGTTCCCGCTGCGGCTGGTCGCGGCGGACGGCGCACCCGTGCGGGCGGTGGCCCGGCTGGGCTGAACCGGCGAGTAGACTCCCGGGACTTGGTCTAGACCATCCCCCGTCAACGCCAGTACGCTTTCCGGCCATGGCTGAGATCATCGGAGTGATCGAGCGACTCTGGCGCTACCCCGTGAAGTCCACCGGCGGCGAGCGGCTCGACTCCGTCGAGGTGGACGGACGCGGCCTGGCCGGCGACCGCCTCTACGCCGTCCGCGACGCGGCCGGGAAGCTCGGCTCGGGCAAGAACACCCGCCGCTTCCGCCGGATGGACGGCCTGCTCCGCCTCTCCGCCCGGCTCGGCCACCGGATCGACGGCCCCGAACTGTTCGATCCGCTCGGCCGCCCGGTCGACCGGCCGAACGCCTTCCTGCGCGCCTACCTCCAGCGCGAGGACGTCGAACTCGCCCGCGAGGACGCCGTGTCGCACTTCGACCGGCTGCCGGTCAGCGTGCTCAGCACCGCCACCCTGGACTGGGTCCGCGAGGCCGTCCCCTTCGCCGTGATCGACGAGCGCCGGTTCCGCCCCAACATCGTGCTGCGCACCCCGCCCGGCACCCCGCCGTTCGTCGAGGACGCCTGGCTCGGCCGCCAGGCGTCCGGCGAGGCCCCCGGCAGCGCCCGGCTCTCCTTCGTCGCCTCCAGCGAGCGCTGCGCGATGACGGGCGCCCCGCAGCCCGGACTTCCGCACGCGCCCGAGATCCTCAAGGCCGTCGTGCACGCCCACGACGGGCGGCTGGACGCGCTCGCCGAGGTCGCCGCCCCGGGTCGCCTGCGGGTCGGCGACCGACTGCTCCTGGGCTGACCGCAGCCTTTCGCGTACAACCTACCGTTCGTCAACACCTTTCTCCGATTGACGACTTGACCTTCGCTCACCCATCCTGTCTTACTGTCATAAGACAGGAGAACAACTAGTGATCGAGTTCGTCCTCGACAGCCGCTCGCGGGTCGCCACCTACATGCAACTCGTGCTTCAGGTGAAGCAGGCCCTGCGGGTCGGACTGGCCCGGCCCGGCGACCAACTGCCGAAGGTCCGCGAGGTGGCGCGCACCCTGGCGATCAACCCCAACACCGTCCTCAAGGCCTACCGGGAACTGGAGTTGGAGGGGCTCGCCGAGGGTCGGCCCGGCGTGGGGACCTTCCTGGTCGGCACGCTGGCCGGCCCCGCGCTGGCCAACCAGGCCGAGTTGCGCGAGGACCTGGTGGTCTGGCTGCGCAAGGCCGAGACCGCCGGACTCGCCCACGAGGACATCGCCGCGCTGATCGACACCACGATGCGGGCAACACTCAACAGGGGGAAGACATGACGGAAGTCGCACTGGAAGCACGCGAATTGGGAAAGCGGTACGGCAAGTCCTGGGCACTGGAGGGCTGCTCGCTCCAGCTCCCGGCCGGACGGATCGCCGCACTGGTCGGCCCGAACGGGGCGGGCAAGTCCACCCTGCTGCACCTGGCCGTCGGACTGCTCGAACCGGACGCCGGCGAGGTCCGGGTGTTCGGCCGCGACCCCCGGCAGGGCGTCGCGGCGCTGGCCGGGATCGGATTCGTCGCCCAGGACACCCCGCTCTACCCGGACTTCACCGGGGACGAGCTGATCACCATGGGCGGCAAGCTCAACCACCACTGGGAGGCCGCCCCCGCCCGCGACCGGCTGACCCGCCTCGGCATCCCCCTCGACAAGCCGGTCGGCCGACTGTCCGGCGGCCAACGCGCCCAGGTGGCACTGGCCCTGGCGCTCGCCAAGCAGCCCCGACTGCTGCTGCTGGACGAGCCGGTGGCCGCCCTCGACCCCCTGGCCCGGCACGCGTTCATGCAGGAACTGATGGGCGCCGTCGCCGAGAGCGGCACCACCGTGCTGCTCTCCTCGCACCTGCTCGCCGACCTGGAACGGGTCTGCGACCACCTGGTCGTCCTGAACAGCGCACAGGTCCAACTGACCGGCACTGTGGACGACTTGCTCGCCGAGCACTGCCGGATCACCGGCCCCCGGACCGGCACGGAGTCCGTACCGGGAGTGACCGCCGTCATCCAGGCCAGCCACACCGAGCGCCAGTCCACCCTGCTGGTGCGCACCGACGGGCCGGTGGACGAGAACGTCTGGACCGTCCACCCGGTGACCCTGGAGGACCTCGTCCTCGCCTACCTGGGCGCGGGCGACACCCGGTTCTCCCCGGAGGTGGCGGCATGACCTGGCTGATCTGGCGCCAGCACCGCAAGCAACTGTTCTGGACGCTCGCCGCGCTGGCCGCGCTGGCCGCCGTGATGGTGCCCACCGGCCTCGCGATGCGCGGCGCCCTCGACCGCAGCGGCCTCGGCTCCTGCCTCGCCAAGCTCGGCCACGAGAGCCTGCTGACCGGGGGCGGCGGCTGCGAGGGCCTCAACCAGCGCTTCCAGAACCAGTACGGCGGACTCCTCTACGTCGCCGTCCTGTTCGTGCTGCTGCCGGTGCTGGTCGGCCTGTTCTTCGGCGCGCCGCTGGTCGCCCGCGAGGTGGAGAACGGCACCCACCGCCTGGTGTGGACCCAGGGGATCAGCCGGCGGCACTGGGTGCTCGCCAAGTTCGGCCTGGTGGGCGGCGCCGCGGTGCTGCTCGCGGTCGCGTACGCGCTGGGCGTGGCCTGGTGGTTCGGCCCCTTCGCGGCCACCGGCCAGGGCCGGCTGGGCTACCTGAGCTTCGACGTCCAGGGCGTCGCCCCGATCGCGTACACCCTGTTCGCGGTGGCGCTCGGCGTGTACACCGGCACGGCGGCCCGCAAGGTGCTGCCCGCGATGGGGATCTCGCTCGCCGCGTTCGCCGCGGTGCGCGTCCTGGTCGAGACGGCGGTCCGCCCGTACCTCCTCCCGGCGAAGACGGCCACGTACGCGGCGGAGAGCGGACTGCTCCCCAACCGCTATGCCGGGGACTGGGTCTTCGACCAGGTGGTGCGCAACGGCGCCGGCGAGACCGTGCTGCACGACGGGCAGATCGGCTGCCCGCCGGCCACGGACCCGGGGGCCGCCGACTGCGCCAGGAACATGGCCGAGCACGGCTTCGGCGCCGGGCCGTACACCAACGCGATGGAGTACCAGCCCGCCGACCGGTTCTGGACCTTCCAGGGGATCGAGTCGGGGCTGTTCCTCGCCCTGACCGCGCTGCTGGTGTTCCTCGCGGTGCGGCGGATCCGGCGGATCTCCTAGGGCGGGCCGGGTGGCCGCGGACCGGGCGCCGCGGCCTGCCGATCACGGCCCTCCTCAGGGAGTGTCGCCGTCGCTCCCGGATCCTGCCGCGGGGACGGCGACCGCCCGCAGGTAGGCGTCGACGAAGATGTCGACGATCTCGTCCATCGAGGGCAGCCCGGCCCCCAGGGCGGGCTCCAGCACCGGCCGCATCAGGACGTGGTTGAGCAGCGGGCCGAGCAGCAGCTGGATCAGCACCGGGGTGGGCAGCGGCCTCAGCCGGCCGGCCCGCACGTGCGGCCGCAGCAGCCGGTCGAGGCTGTCGAGCGTCCGCGGCAGGTTGGCGGCCACCACCCGGGCGGCGGGGCCGTCCGGCCGGCCGAGCAGGTCGGCGAAGACCGCCGGGACGATCCGCGGCTCGTGCGCGAAGGCGGCGACGAAGGTGGTGTGCAGCGCCCGGACGGTGTCCTCCAGGCGCTCCGGCGGGTCGGCGGCGAGGGCCTCCAGGCCGGGCAGCGCGGAGTGCCGCTCGAAGACGGCGGCGAGCAGGCCGTCCCGCCCCTCGAAGACGGTGTGCAGGCTGGGCAGCGAGCAGTCCGCCCGGTCCGCCACCGCGTCCAGGGTGACCCCGGCCAGGCCCCGCTCGGCCACCAGCAGCGCCGCCGCCTCGATCGCGCGCTCGCGCACCGGCGGCCGTCCGCCCGGGTCGACCCCCGCCTCCCGGACCGCCTCGTCCAGCGCGGCCCGGGAGCCGCCGAGCCGGCGCAGCAGCGTGCTGCGGGAGATCCCGGCCGTCGTGGCGATCGCCGTCAGCGGGACGTCGGCGACGTCCTGGCCCCGTTCCTTCGCCGCCGTGAGGGCGGCCGTCACCAGCTCCTTCATGTGGAGCATCGTACTACTTGACATCTGGAATGGTTCCAGAGACTCTGTAAAGGCAGGTTCCACACGGACAGTGATCGATCGAGCACTGAAAGGGGAGAGCCATGAGCGTCGTGATCTCCGGGGGCGGGCCGGCCGGAATGATGCTGGGTCTGCTGCTGGCACGCGCCGGCGTCGAGGTGACCGTGCTGGAGAAGCACCGGGACTTCCTGCGCGACTTCCGCGGCGACACCGTCCACGCCTCCACCGTGCGGCTGATGGACGAACTCGGCCTCGGCCGGAAGTTCGCCGCCCTGCCGCAGAGCCGCCTCGGCAACCTGGTCGTCCGGACACCCGACGCCGGCCCCGTCGCACTGAGCGCCTACGAGCGGCTGCGGCCCCCGTACAACTACATCGCCATGATCCCGCAGTGGGACCTGCTGAACTTCCTGGTCGAGGAGGCCGGGCGGGAACCCGCCTTCACCCTGCGGATGAACACCGAGGCGACCGGCCTGCTCCGGGACGGCGCCGGCCGGGTGACCGGCGTCCGGTACCGCACCCGGGACGGCGAGGAGGGCGAGCTCCACGCCGACCTCACCGTCGCCGCCGACGGCCGGCACTCCACCCTGCGCCGGGCGGCCGGCCTGGTGCCCGAGGAGTTCCCGGTGCCCTTCGACACCTGGTGGTTCCGGCTGCCCCGGCACACCCACGAGCAGGCCCTGCCGCCCAGCCTCGTCCCCGGCTTCGGCCACGGCGACCTGGCGTTGAGCTTCGCCCGGGCCGACTACTTCCAGATCGCCTACTTCCGCGCCAAGGGCGCCGACCCGCAGCTGCGCGCCGAGGGCATCGAACGGTTCCGCGCCCGGATCGCCGAACTGCTGCCCCAGTACGCCGACCGGGTCGACCGGCTGGCCGGCCTCGACGACGTCCACCTGCTCGACGTCAGGCTCAACCGGCTGAACCGCTGGCACCGGGACGGGTTGCTGCTGATCGGCGACGCCGCCCACGCGATGTCCCCGGCCGGCGGGGTGGGCATCAACCTCGCGATCCAGGACGCCGTCGCGGCCGCCGCCCTGCTCGCCGGACCGCTGCGGCACGGACGCCCGACCGTGGCGGCCCTGGCCCGGGTCCAGCACCGCCGGTGGCGGCCGACCGTGATCATGCAGGGGGTCCAACAGGTCCTGCACCATGTGATGTTCGAGCCGGTCCTCACCGGCCGGCAGGCCGGCCCGCCCACCCGGCTGGTGCGGCTCGCCCGGCACGTCCCCGGCTTCCCGCTGCTGCTGTCCCGCCTGATCGCCTTCGGCCCGCTCCCCGAGCACGCCCCGGCCTTCGCCCGGCGCGACGCCTGAGTTCACTCGACCGGGTGAGACCCACGGCGCGGGGCGCCGCCCGGCTCCAGGACCTCTCGGCGAGCAGCGGCCCGCCCGCCCCCGCGCACCGTCCGTTCGGGCGGGCGGTGCGCGGGGAACGACCGTTGGCATGACGATCCCTCACCGCTCGACCGGCACCGGCGACCACCACGTCCTGGTCCTGCACGACTGGTTCGGCACCAGCGAGGGCTGGGGCCCGTTCCTCGACTACCTCGACGGCGACGCCTTCAGCTACGCCTTCCTCGACTACCGCGGCTACGGCCAGCGCAAGGACGTCCCCGGCGCGTACACCCTCGCCGAGATCGCCTCCGACGCGCTCGCCCTGGCCGACCAGCTCGGCTGGGACCGCTTCTCGCTGGTGGGTCACTCGATGGGCGGCAAGGCGGCCCAGCAGGTGCTCGCCGAGGCGCCGCTGCGGGTGCGCAAGCTGGTCGGCCTGGCCCCGGTGCCGGCCGGGGCGTACCCCCTGGACGAAGCGGGCGAGGCGCTGTTCTACGGCGCCGCCGAGGACCGGGAGAAGCGCTTCGCCATCCTGGACCTGGTCACCGGACAGCGGGCCGGCCGGGTCTGGCTCGACCGCATGGTCGACCAGTCCCTGCGGCTGTCCACCCCGGAGGCCTTCGGCGGCTACGTCCGCGACTGGGCGACGGCCGACCTCCAGCGCCGGATCGACGGCAACCCGGTGCCGGTCAAGGTGATCGTCGGCGAGCACGACCTCGCCCTCACCGCCGAGGTGATGCGCGGAACCTTCCTCGCCCACTACCCCAACGCCGAGTTGGAGGAGCTCGGCGGCAGCGGGCACTACCCGATGTACGAGGCCCCGGTGGCCCTGGCGGTGTCGCTGGAGGGCTTCCTGCACAACTGAGCCCGGCCCGGCGCACCGGGCCGGCGCGCACCCGGGTGGACGCGCCGGGTGGCCGCGCCGGGTAGACGCTGACGCATGGACCCTAGACCCGCACGCATTGGGCGTCTCATCCTTCTCGCTTACGTTCGATGCATGACAGATGAGCGAGTTGACGGCACGTCCCGGGTCCTGGTGATCGGCGTCTCCGGGGCGGTCGGACGGCACGTCGGGCTGCAGCTCGCGGCCTCCGGAGTACGGGTGCGGACGCTGCCCCCGCGGGACCTGCTCGCCCCGGTGTCGCTGGAGGCGGCGGTGCGGGGCGCCGGGGCCGTCCTGCTGGGGTGGCCGTTCCCGACGGCGGACGGGGCCACGGAGGCGGTGGGCGTGCTGGCCCGGGAGGTCGGGCGGGTGGTGCTCCTGTCGCCGGCCGGCCCCGGCCGGCCGGCGGGCGGGGTCGAGGCGCTGCTCACCGGCAGCGGGGTACGGCACACGGTGCTGCGGGCGCACGGCTTCGCCGCCGCGCTGCAGTGGGCGGAGGAGATCAGGGCCGGGGGCGTGGTGCGGGGCTACGGCGGCGCGGCCGGGCTGAACCCGGTGGACGAGCGGGACATCGCGGCGGTCGCCGTCCGCACCCTGGTCGAGGACGGCCACGACGGGGCCCGGTACGTCCTCACCGGCCCGGAGTCACCCACTCAGGCGGAGCAGGTGGAGATCATCGGCACGGCCGCGGGCCGCCCGGCCACCTGGCAGGAGGTCCCCCGCGAGACCGCCCGCCGCCGGCTGTCCGCCACCGGCCGGGCCCCCGCCGCCGTCGACGGCGCCCTGGACCTCGTCCACGCCCGCCTCTGCGCCCCCGAACCGGCCACCACCACGGTCCGGGACGTCACCGGCCACCCCGCCCGCAGCTTCCACGCCTGGGCGACGGACCACGCCGCCCTGTTCCGCTGAACCGGCCCGCCCGGCCCGGCGGTTCAGTAACGCCGGTACACGTCGCGGCGGTCGCCCGGGCGTCAGATCCCGAGGCCGCGGACGGCCAGGTCCACCAGGGCGAAGAAGAACAGCGAGATCCCCACGAAGCTGTTGGTCTGGAAGAACGCCCGGTTGAGCTTGGACAGGTCGTTCGGCTTCACGATGGTGTGCTCGTAGACGAACGCGCCCGCGACGACCACGAGGCCGATCCAGAAGGCCACGCCGGCGTCCGTCAGGAACCCGAACCAGCCCAGCAGGAGGGTGGTCAGGAGGTGGCACACCCGCGCGCCGCGGATGGCCACCGGGACGCCGTAGCGCGCGGGCACCGAGCGGACCCCGTTCTCGCGGTCGGACTCGACGTCCTGGCAGGCGTAGATCAGGTCGAAGCCGCCGATCCAGATGCCGACCGCCGCACCGAGGACGACCGCGTCCCAGGACCAACTGCCCGTCACCGCCAGCCAGGCGCCGACCGGCCCCATCGCCTGGGCCAGGCCGAGGATCGCCTGCGGGAAGTTCGTGAACCGCTTGCCGTACGGGTAGACCACCATCGGCACCACGGCGATCGGCGCGAGCGCCAGGCAGAGCGGGTTGAGCATCGCGGCCGCGCCGAGGAAGACCACCAGCGCGACGGCCGAGCCGACGTACGCGGTCTTCAACGACACCGCGCCGGTGACGAGTTCGCGCGTGGCGGTGCGCGGGTTCCGGGCGTCGATCTCGCGGTCGATGATCCGGTTCGCCGCCATGGCGAAGGTCCGCAGCCCGACCATGCAGACCGTGACGACGAACAGTTCGCCCCAGTGCACCCGTCCGTCGGCGAGGAACATGGCCGTCAGCGCGGCGATGTACGCGAACGGGAGCGCGAAGACCGAGTGCTCGAACGCCACCAGGCGCAGGAACGCCTTGGTGCGCCCGGGGGTCTCGGCGGCGGCCGTGCTCACAGTCCGTACTCCTTCCAGCGGCGCGACACCAGCGCGGCCGTGGCCGGGTCCGAGGAGACCATCTCCGGCCAGCCGCCGTCGCGGGTGTAGCCCTCCTCGGGCAGCTTGCGGGTCGCGTCGATGCCGGCCTTGCCGCCCCAGAACTGCTGGTACGAGGCGTGGTCCAGGTGGTCGACCGGGCCTTCGACCACGGTGAGGTCGCGGCTGTAGTCGACGTTGCCGAAGGCCCGCCAGGCGACTTCCTGGTAGTCGTGCACGTCGCAGTCGGAGTCCACCACGATGATCAGCTTGGTCAGCGACATCATGTGCGCGCCCCAGATCGCGTGCATCGTCTTCTGGGCGTGCTTGGGGTACTTCTTGTCGATCGAGACGATCACGCAGTTGTGGAAGCCACCGGCCTCGGGCAGGTCGTAGTCGACGATGTCCGGAATGATGATCTTCAGCAGCGGCAGGAAGAACCGCTCGGTGAACTTGCCCAGCGGGCCGTCCTCCGTCGGCGGGCGGCCGACCACGATGGACTGGAGGATCGGGCGGCGGCGCATCGTCACGCAGTCGATCTTCAGCGCCGGGAACGGCTCCTGCGGGGTGTAGAAGCCGGTGTGGTCGCCGAACGGGCCCTCGGGCAGCATCTCGCCGGACTCCAGCCAGCCCTCCACGACCACCTCGGCGTCGGCCGGGACCTGGAGCGGCACCGTCCTGCAGTCGACCATCCGGACCCGCTCCCCGGCGATGAAGCCCGCGAAGAGGTACTCGTCGATGTCCCCGGGCAGCGGCGCGGTGGCCGCGTAGGTGACGGCCGGCGGGCAGCCGAAGGCGATCGCGACCGGGAGGCGCTCGCCCCGCTTGGCCGCCACCGCGTAGTGGTTGCGGCTGTCCTTGTGGATCTGCCAGTGCATGCCGATGGTGCGGCGGTCGTGCCGCTGGAGCCGGTAGAGGCCCAGGTTGCGGATGCCGCTGTCCGGGTCCTTGGTGTGGGTCAGGCCCAGGTTGAAGAAGGACCCGCCGTCCAGCGGCCAGGTGAACAGGGCGGGCAGCGCGTCGAGGTCGACGTCGTCGCCGGTGAGCACGACCTCCTGCACCGGGGCGTCACCGGACTTCACGTGCCGGGGCGGGACGTGCGCCATCGAGGCGAGCTTGCCGAAGGCGTCCCGGAAGCCGGTGAAGCCCTGCGGCAGCTCGGGCTTGAGCAGGCCGGCGATCTTCTCGGAGATGTCGTCCGGGCCCTTGAGGCCGAGCGCCTTGGCCAGCCGCCGCTCGGTGCCGAAGACGTTCATCGCCAGCGGCATCGACGAGCCCTTGACGTTCTCGAAGAGCAGGGCCGGGCCCTTGGCCTTCTGCACCCGGTCGACGATCTCGCCGATCTCCAGGTGCGGGTCCACCTCCGCCTTGATGCGCTTGAGGTCGCCCTCGCGGTCGAGGGCCCGGAGAAACGAGCGGAGATCGTCGTATGCCATGCCTGTCAGTATCCGCCACCCGATAGCCTGGCCCGGTCAAGGGCCCCTGGAAGGCGCCCGCCGCCGCCGTCGCCCGGGGGGAGATCCCAGCCGTGCCGAGGATTCTTCTGACCATCGTCCTTCCGCTCGCGCTCTGGGTCTGGGCGTTCGTGGACTGCCTGACCACGCCCGAGGACAAGGTGAAGCACCTGCCCAAGGTGGTCTGGGTGCTGATCGTGCTGCTCTTCCCGCCGCTGGGCCCGATCGCCTGGCTGATCGCCGGCAAGCAACGCGGCTTCCTGCGGACCGCGCCCGCCGGGGCCGGGCCGGGCCACCCGGCCGACGACCGCCCGGGCCGTCCGGCCCCGCGCGGCGGGCGCCCGCTGGCTCCGGACGACGACCCCGAGTTCCTCGCCTCGTTGAAGAAGAGCAACAAAGACCACGAGGACATGCTCAAGCAGTGGGAGGCCGACCTGCGCCGCCGCGAGCGCGAGCTGCGCGACGGCGACGAGCCCGAGGACGGGCGCAAGGGCTGATCGGCGCAGGTCCGCCCGCTCGCTCGGACAGCCCACCCCCACCGCGCGGGGTGGGCTGCGGCATTTTTGGCGCTTCCCTACGACTGCGCAACCCCTAACCCGGATGGCGCCCCCCTGCCCGCCGGGCTTGAGCGGACCTTGAGCGGGGCCCAAGAGGACCGGCCTACATTACTGGAAGACGTCCCTGACCTGCGCTTTTCTTCATGCTCAGATCATCGGACCATCATCTGTCCGACAACCCCCGGTATCCAACCGAACACCGAGCGCTCAGTGACCGAACCGACAGCTTCTGTACAGGCCTGACAGCTAAACGAACCCGACCTTGTACGGAATCGACGCCGAAACCAGCGCACGGCCCCTCGTACAGTCATAAGTGAAGAAAGTGATTCGCAGCCGGGGGCACAGCAGACGTTGGCTGTCGGACAGTTCCCTCACCCTTGGAGTGGTTCGAGATGACGGTTGTGCATGAGGCGCCGGTCGACGGCGAGGTCCCCGAGGTCCCGGCCGACGCCCGCGGGCGGGTCGCCGAGCTGCACGAGCTGCGCGAGAAGGTCCGCCGCGGCCCCAGCGACAAGGCCACCGAGGCCCAGCACGCCAAGGGCAAGCTGACCGCTCGCGAGCGCATCGAGCTGCTGCTGGACGAGGGCTCCTTCCAGGAGGTCGAGCCGCTGCGCCGGCACCGCGCCCAGGGCTTCGGCCTGGAGGCCAAGAAGCCGCACACCGACGGCGTGATCGTCGGCTGGGGCACCGTGCACGGGCGCACCGTCTTCACCTACGCGCACGACTTCCGGATCTTCGGCGGCGCGCTGGGCGAGGCCCACGCGCAGAAGATCCACAAGATCATGGACATGGCCATCGCGGCCGGCGCCCCGCTGGTCTCGCTGAACGACGGCGCCGGCGCCCGCATCCAGGAGGGCGTCACCGCGCTGGCCGGCTACGGCGGCATCTTCCAGCGCAACACCAAGGCCTCCGGCGTCATCCCGCAGATCTCGGTGATGCTCGGCCCGTGCGCCGGCGGCGCCGCGTACTCCCCCGCGCTGACCGACTTCGTCTTCATGGTCCGCGAGACCTCGCAGATGTTCATCACCGGCCCGGACGTGGTCCAGGCGGTGACCGGCGAGAAGATCACCCAGAACGGCCTCGGCGGTGCGGACGTGCACGCCGGCGTCTCCGGTGTCGCCCACTTCATCTACGACGACGAGCAGTCCTGCATCGAGGAGGTCCGCTACCTCCTGTCGCTGCTGCCGCAGAACAACCGCGAGATGCCGCCGTCCGTGATGAGCGAGGACCCGGTCGAGCGGCGCAACGACAGCCTGCTGGACCTGGTGCCCGCCGACGGCAACCGCCCGTACGACATGCGCAAGGTCATCGAGGAGATCGTCGACCACGGCGAGTACCTGGAGGTCCACGAGCGCTGGGCCACCAACGTGCTCTGCGTGCTCGCCCGGATCGACGGCCACGTCGTCGGCATCATCGCCAACCAGCCGCAGTCGCTGGCCGGCGTGCTGGACATCAACGCGAGCGAGAAGGCCGCCCGCTTCGTCCAGATGTGCGACGCCTTCAACATCCCGCTGGTCACCCTGCTCGACGTCCCCGGCTTCCTGCCCGGCGTCGACCAGGAGCACGGCGGCATCATCCGGCACGGCGCCAAGCTGCTGTACGCGTACTGCAACGCCACCGTGCCGCGCATCTCGCTGATCCTGCGCAAGGCCTACGGCGGCGCCTACATCGTCATGGACTCCCGCTCCATCGGCGCCGACCTGTCCTACGCCTGGCCCACCAACGAGATCGCCGTCATGGGCGCCGAGGGCGCGGCCAACGTCATCTTCCGGCGCGAGATCAACGCCGCCGAGGACCCGGACGCCATGCGCGCCCAGAAGATCAAGGAATACAAGAACGAGCTGATGCACCCGTACTACGCGGCCGAGCGCGGCCTCGTCGACGACGTCATCGACCCGGCCGAGACCCGCCAGGTGATCTCTTCCGCCCTGGCCATGCTCCGCACCAAGCACGCCGACCTGCCCAGCCGCAAGCACGGCAACCCGCCGATGTAGCGGCGCGCTCCGCCGCGCGTGCGCACCGCACGCGCCCCGCAGCAACCGCCCGTACGCACCGGGCACCCACCTCAGACCGCAGCCACCGGGGGAGAAACCAGGACATGACCGCTTCCGCCGAACCCCTCGTCCGCATCGTCCGCGGCAGTCTCACCGACGAGGAACTCGCCGCCCTGACCGCCGTCCTCGCCGCGCGCGCCGCCGCCGCGCAGCAGGCCGCCGCCGCCGCGCCGATCGAGCCGATCGCCAACTGGCAGCGCCTGGAGCGCCGCCCGGCGTACTACTCGCCGTTCAGCTGGCAGCAGGCCGCCTGACGGCCCACGGCCCGAGCCGACGGCCGGTCACCCCGCCCGGGTGACCGGCCGTCCGGCATTGCCCCGGGGCCGCGCCGGAGCGGCCCCCGCCCGGTCGCCCGGGGCCGGAAGGGCCCGCGGAGGGCTCGGTAGGATGCCTACTGGACGGTATGCGTCCGCCGCCCCGTCCGCCCCCATAGGATCGGCCGCTGCCGAGACCAGAACACTCCAGGGAGGCTGCGATGGCCAGGCAGGCCCGCGCACTGGCGACCCGCCAGGCGGTACTCGTCGCCGCGGCCGAGGTGTTCGACGAGCGGGGCTACGCCGCCGCCACGATGTCCGAAATCCTGGACCGGGCCGGCGTCACCAAGGGCGCGCTGTACTTCCACTTCCACTCCAAGGAGGAGCTGGCGCTCGCCGTCATCGAGGGACAGGGCGTCTTCATCTCCGGCTGGACACCGGCCTCGGACAGCCCGGTGCAGAACCTGATCGACCTCGGCTACGCCTTCGCCCGCGCGCTCCAGACCGACCCGCTGGTGCGCGGCAGCATCCGGCTGACGATCGAGCACGGCAGCTTCACCCAGCCGCAGCTCGCGGCCTACCAGGGCTGGATGGACACGGTCCGCGAACTGCTGGAGCGCGCCCGGGAGGCCGGCGACCTCCACCCGGGCGTCGACCTGACCGCGGCCGCCGGGGTGATCACCGGGGCCGTCACCGGCATCCAGCTGAGCTCCCAGGTGCTGGCCGACCGGCAGGACCTGGTCCAGCGGCTGTCCGACCTGTGGACGCTGCTGCTGCCCGGCCTGGTCCAGCCGCACGCGCTCGCCCGGCTGAGCGTCGCCGAGCGCGCCTGAGCCGCCGGGCGCGACCGGGCGCGACCGGGCGCGACCGGGCGCGACCGGGCGCGACCTGTCTCTAATACACATCGGACGCAGCCGCCGACAAT
>NZ_JBSHBN010000165.1:0-20836 GCF_053612025.1 Kitasatospora sp. NPDC054768 | reverse complement strand
TGTCCGCCCCCGTCCGGCGGCTCCGGGTGCGTGGGGGTGGTCCCCACCCTGGTGGGGTGGAGGGCCCTCGCGCTGCCGGTTCCACCCGTGCTCCACCCCGGCTCCGATCAGCGGGAAGCGCCGGATCCGTAGCGTCGGAGAGGTCAGCAACAAGCCTCTCCCCGGGACGGAGAATTCGATGGGTTCCATCGCCAACATCCTCGTAGGCCTCGCGGTGGTGGTCCTGGTGGTCCAGCGCCAGATGCGCGTCCAGCGCCTGGACACCGAGCGCCGTTTCTGGCTGCTGCCGCTGATCCTGGGCGCGCTCGCGCTGCGCGACCCGCAGCTCGTCGACCACCAGCACACCGCGCTCTCCGCCGGGCTGCTGGCCGCCGGACTGGTCGCCGTGCTCGCGATGGGCACGGTCTGGGGCTGGACCGTCCGGATCTGGCGGGCCTCCGACGGCAGCGTCCTGGTCAAGGGCACCAGGGCCACCGTGGCCGCCTGGTGCGGGATGATCGCCGTCCGGATCGGCCTGTACGCGGTCGGTGCGGCCCTGCACGTCCACCAGGCGGGCAGTTCGCTGATGCTGGGCATGGCGGTCCTGCTGCTGGTCCGCTCCTTCGTGGTGAACTGGAGGGCCCGGACGCTGGAGCCCTCGCGGCCCGCCGCCGCACTGCACTGACCCGCCGCCGTGAGCATCGAGGAGGCCCCCGTGGCCGGGTGGTACTGGACCCGCTGGCCGTCCCGGGAAGGGATCGGCCACGAGGACGAGAGCCGGCCGCGGCGGGTCCTGTCCGTGTTCGGCCGGAGCGTCCTGCTGGTCGTCGTCGGCTGGGGGACCTTCTCCGGCGGCAGGTACACCGGCTGGACGGTGGCGGCCGCGGCGGCCGGGCTGGCCGCGGCCGTCGCCCTCTGCACGGCGTACCTGCGGGTCACCCGGGAGCAGCGCCCGGCGGTCTCGTACCTGCTGGCCGCCGGCCTGGTCGGCGGCGGCTGGCTCGCCGACCGGGGGCTGGCCCACACGCTGGCCGACTTCCTGTGGATCGGGTTGACCGTGACGGCTCTGATCCGGCTGCCGCCCGCGCCCGCGCTGGTCGTCGCGGCGGCCGCGCTGGGTTCGTACACGGCGGCCTCCCCGGCGGGCTGGCTCGGCAACGCCGCCACCGTCGGGGGCTCCGTCCTGGTCGGCTGCCTGCTGCGGCTGGACATCGAGGCGCGCGGCACCGCCCGCCGGCTGCTCGCCCAGGAGCGGGCCGCCCAGGCCGCCCAGGCGGAGAGCGCGGCGCTCGCCGAACGGGCCAGGATCGCGCGGGAGATCCACGACGTGCTCGCCCACAGCCTCTCCGCGCAGCTCGTCCACCTGGAGGCGGCCCGGCTGATGCTGGACGCCGGGACGGACCGCGAGCAGATCCGTGAACGGGTCGTCGCCGCCCGGCGGATGGCGCAGGACGGGCTGGTCGAGACCCGCCAGGCACTGTCCGCGCTGCGCGGGGAGCTCACCCCGGTCGGGGAGTTCCTGGTCGAGCTGACCGGTCGGGAGCGGGCCGCCCTCACCGTCACCGGCACGCCCCGCCCGCTCGCCGCCGAGGCCGCCCTCGCGGTGCGGCGCACCGCGCAGGAGGCGATGACCAACGTCCGCAAGCACGCGTCCGGGGCCCGCGGCTCCGTCGAACTGCGCTACCTGGACGGCGCGGTGGAGCTGGAGGTGTGCAACACCCGGCCGCCGCGCGGCCAATCCGCCGGTGAGTCCCCGTCGGAGGCGCTGGCCGCCAGTGGCAGCGGGTACGGTCTGCTGGGAATGCGCGAACGCGCGGAACTGCTCGGGGGCACGCTGCTGGCGGGCCCGCAGGACGGAGGGTGGCGCGTGCTGCTGCGGGTGCCGGCATGAGTGAGCACATGGGTGGTGCGGGGGCGATCAGGGTGGTGGTCGCGGACGACCAGACGGTGGTGCGCGAGGGCATCGTGATGCTGCTGGGGCTGTTGCCCGGCATCGAGGTGGTCGGTGCGGCCGGGGACGGGGAGGAGGCCGTCGCCCTGGTGGAGCGTCATCACCCGGACGTGGTGCTGATGGATCTGCGGATGCCGCGCTGCGACGGGGTCGAGGCGACGAGGCGGATCCGCGCGGCGCACCCGGAGACCGAGGTCGTGGTGCTCACCACCTACGCCGACGACGACTCGCTGTTCCCGGCGCTCCGGGCCGGGGCGCGCGGCTACCTCACCAAGGACGCCGGCGCCGAGGAGATCGCCCGGGCCGTCGCGGACGTCCGCTCGGGTGCCGCCGGGCTCTCCCCGCAGGTCCAACTCCGGCTGCTGGAAAGGCTTTCGGAGCAGCACGGCGACGCCGGGCCGGCTGCCGGGAGGCCCGGAACCCGGTCGGGGGAGCTGCCCGCCGGGCTGACCGTCCGGGAGGCCGAGGTGCTGGCGCTGATCGCCGAGGGGCTGTCCAACGCCGAGATCGCCCAGCGGCTGTTCGTCAGCCAGGCGACCGTGAAGACCCACATCAACAATCTGTTCGCCAAGACCGCGGTGCGGGACCGGGCTCAGGCGGTCGCGTACGCGTTCCGACACGGAATCACTGGGACGCAGCAGTAGTCCGATGAGTGTCTGTCGGATGATCGATCACCTCATCGAGTGAACGTATCTGCGATGGTCAGGGGCGCTCTCCTAGGGCCGCCATCATGGTTCGGGTCAGAACATCCGGCCGTCCAGGAGCAGCAGTGCCACAGCAGCAGACGAGCAGTCCCGGCCCGGGACAGCAATTCGACTGGTGGGCCGCTGCGGCCGCCGGTACCCCCGTTGAGTCCGCCGAGCCATCGGCTGCGCACCGCCGGACGGCGGTACCGGCGCAGTCGGGCCCCGCCCCCACGGACCACGTTCCTACGGCCCGGTCGGCCGAGGCCGCCGTCGGGTCAGTGGCCGTCGGCGCACCGGTCCACGGGGCCGCCGTCGAGCCGTTCGCCCAGAGCATCCCAGCCGATCCGGCGGCCCCGGCCGCACCGCACGCACCACTCGACGAGGAACCGGTCGCCGACCGCACCGAGGTCTACCGGACGGTTCAGGCCAGCGAGACGTTCCTGCAGATCCGCCGCAGCTACCGGACCTTCGTCTTCCCGATCACCGGGGCCTTCCTCGCCTGGTACCTGCTGTACGTCGCCGCCCAGGCGGGTGCCCCCGACCTGATGCGCAGGACGGTGGCCGGCCCGCTCAACGTGGCCTGGCTGCTGGGGCTGCTGCAGTTCGCCTCGACCTTCCTGCTCACCTGGCTCTACGCCCGCAACTCCCGGACCAAGCGCGACCGCGCCGCCCTGGGCCTGCGCTGGGACACCCAGGACCAGCTGCGATGACGCCCCTGCTGGCCACCGTGCCCACCGATGCGGCCAAGGCCGCGGTGCAGACCGCCGTCCGGACCGTGGTGTCGACCGCCACCCCGCCGCCGGTCGCCCCCACCGGCGACCACCACTCGCTCGCCATCGCGCTGTTCGCCGTCGTCGTCCTGGTTACCCTGGGGGTCACCCTCTGGGTCGGCCGCCAGGGCAACGCCGCCGAGGACTTCTTCGCCGGCGGCCGCGACTTCACCCCGCTGCAGAACGGCTTCGCGCTCTCCGGGGACTACCTCTCCGCCGCGTCCTTCCTGGGCGTCGCCGGGCTGATCGCGCTGTACGGCTACGACGGCGTGCTCTACAGCATCGGCTTCCTGGTCGCCTGGCTGGTCGTGCTGATGCTGGTCGCCGAACTCGTCCGCAACGCGGGCCGGTACACCCTCGCCGACGTCCTCGCGCTGCGGCTGCGCCGTCGCAAGGTGCGCGCCGCGGCCGGTGGTGCCAGCGTCGTGGTCACCCTGCTCTACCTGGTGGCCCAGATGGTCGGCGCCGGTTCGCTGGTCGCCCTCCTGCTCGGCACCGGCAGCCCGCACGCCCGCACCTGGACCATCATCGCGGTCGGCGCCCTGATGATCGTCTACGTCACCATCGGCGGGATGCGGGCCACCACCTGGATCCAGATCATCAAGGCCTTCCTGCTGACCGGCGGTTCGGTGCTGCTCACGGTGCTGCTGGTGGTCCGCTTCCACGGGGACCTCGGCGAGCTGATGCGCGAGGCCGCCCAGCACAGCGGCGCCGGGCAGCGCTACCTGGAGCCCGGGCTCAAGTACGGCGGCAGCATCACCAGCCGGCTGGACTTCGTCAGCCTCGGGCTCGGCCTGGTGCTCGGCACCGCGGGCCTGCCGCACATCCTGTCCCGCTTCTACACGGTGCCCACCGCGCGGGCCGCCCGCCGCTCCACGATGTGGGCGATCGGCCTGGTCGGCAGCTTCTACCTGATGGCCATCGTGCTCGGCCTCGGCGCCACCGCGCTGATCGGCTCGGCCGAGGTGCGGCACGCCAACTCGGCCGGGAACACCGCCGTTCCGCTGCTCGCCCTGGTGCTCGGCGGCGGCAACGGCAGTACCGGCGGGGTGCTCCTGTTCGCCCTGATCTCGGCGATCGCCTTCGCCACCATCCTCGCGGTGGTCGCCGGGCTGACCCTGGCCTCCTCGGCGGCCTTCGCCCACGACATCTGGGCCGGCGCCTGGCGCGCCCGGCCGAGCCGCGAACAGCTGAAGAGCCGCGAACAGTTGAAGAACGGCCGCGGGCGGCGCCGCCGGGGCGAGACCGTCCCGGCCTCCCGGGCGGCGGAGGAACCGGTCTCCGAGCTCAGTGAGCAGCAGGAGGTGGTGGTCGCCCGGTTCGCCGCCGCCGGGATCGGTGCGACGGCGATCGTGATCAGCCTCTTCGCCCAGCAGCTGAACGTCGCCTTCCTGGTGGGCCTGGCCTTCGCCGTCGCCGCGTCCTCCAACCTGCCGGTGCTGCTGTACAGCCTGTTCTGGTCGCGGTTCACCGCTCGCGGCGCGGTCTGGGCGGTGTACGGCGGGCTGGTTCCGGCGATCGTGCTGGTGTTCTTCTCGCCGGTGGTGTCCGGTTCCCCCGAGGCGCTCTTCCCGGGCCTCGACTTCCACTGGTTCCCGCTGGAGAACCCGGGCATCGTCTCCATCCCGCTGGGCTTCCTGGCCGGCTGGGTCGGGACGGTCACCTCGTCCGAGCCCGCCGATCCGGACCGGTTCGCCGAGCTGGAGGTACGTGCACTCACCGGTGCGGGCGCGGCCTGAGCCGTCGCGCCCGGGGAACCCCGGCGGGCCTGGGGCCGCCGGGGTTCCCCCCTGTCCGGCCCCAGGCCCGAGACCACGTCCGGCCCGGCCCCTGTCCGGCCCCTGTCCGGCCCCTGTCCGGAGACCACGCCCTAGGCGCGGGCCGCCAGCCCGTAGCGGTGCTCCGGCCGGCCGGTGTCGCCGTACCGCAGGGTCAGCCGCAGCCGGCTGTCCCGCTCCAACTGCTTGAGGTAGCGCTGCGCGGTGGAGCGGCTCAGCCCGGTGGCGTCGGCGACCTCCTGGGCGGACAGCGGCCGGCCGGCCCGGCGCAACACCCCCATCACCAGGTCCGTGGTGGGCGCCGAGTGGCCCTTGGGGAGCGTTCCGGCCGGGGCGGCGGCGCTGCGCAGGGTCGCGAACAGCCGGTCCACCTCGTCCTGGCCGGCCTCCCGGGCCGGCGCGGCGAGCGCGTGGCGCAGCTGCGCGTACGCCACCAGCTTCTCCCGCAGCCCGGCGAAGGTGAACGGCTTGACCAGGTACTGGAGTGCGCCGTGCTGCATCGCGGCGTGCACCGTCGACACGTCCCGGGCGGCCGTCACCATCATCACGTCGCAGGCGACCTGGCGTTCCCGCAGCCGGCGCACCAGGGCCAGGCCGGTCTCGTCGGGCAGATGGTGGTCGAGCAGCAGCAGGTCCACCGGGCGGCGCTCCAGGGCGGCCAGCGCCTCCCCGGCCGAGTGCGCGGTGCCGGTCACCCGGAAGCCCGGGACCTTGGCCACGTAGGCGGCGTGCACGTCCGCGACCCGGAAGTCGTCGTCCACCACGAGTACGTCGATCATCATGCCTCCACGAGCCGACCGGTGAGCAGGGCTTCGGGCAGCTCGACGGTGAACCGGGCGCCGCCGAGCGGCCCGGTGTCGAGCACGATCCGGCCGCCGGTCCGCTCGACCAGCCGCCGCACCATCGCCAGCCCCAGCCCGCGCGGACGGTGCGCGGGCGCGTCCTTGCTGGTCCACCCCTCTTCGAAGACCTGTTCGCGCAGCTCCTCCGGCACGCCCGGGCCGCTGTCCGCGACCTGCAGCAGCAGGGTCGCTCCGGCCGCCGCCAGGCTGACCTCCACCCGGCCCCCGCCGCCCGCGGCCAGGGCGTCCACCGCGTTGTCGATCAGGTTGCCGAGCACCGTCACCAGTGCCCGGGCGTCCACCACCGCGTCCGGCAGGTGCGCCGCCGCGGCCAGCGCCAGCAGCACCCCGCGCTCGCCCGCCACCGAGGTCTTGCCCGCCAGCAGTGCCGCCACGTGCGGGTCCTGCACCTGCTCGGCGATCCGTGCGGCGACCACGGCGTGCGAGCCGGACTGCTCCGAGATGAACGCCACCGCCTGCTCGTGGCGGCCCAGTTCCAGCAGGCCCAGCAGGGTGTGCATCCGGTTGGCGTGCTCGTGGTCCTGGGCCCGCAGCGCCTCGGTCAGGCTGCGGGTGGTGTCCAGCTCGCGGACCAGCGACTCCAGCTCGGTGCGGTCCCGCAGGGTGACCACCGCGCCGCCCTCGGGCGTGGTCGTGCGGTTCACCACGAGCACCCGGTCGTCCCGGACGGCCGGCAGGTCGGCGCCGGCGATCCGCCCGGAGAGCACGTCCGCCAGCCGGCCCGGTGGCAGCACCGCGCCGATCGGCCGGCCGGTGCAGTCCTCGGGCAGGCCGAGCAGCCGCAGGGCCTCGTCGTTGGCCAGCCGGATCCGGCCGCGTTCGTCCAGCGCCACCATGCCCTCGCGGATTCCGTGCAGCATCGCCTCCCGCTCCACCAGCAGCGCCGAGATGTCGGCCAGGGCGATGTTGTGG
The DNA here is from genome assembly GCF_053612025.1 of Kitasatospora sp. NPDC054768. Classification (NCBI taxonomy): domain Bacteria; kingdom Bacillati; phylum Actinomycetota; class Actinomycetes; order Kitasatosporales; family Streptomycetaceae; genus Kitasatospora; species Kitasatospora sp. NPDC054768. Next base: position 13,897 of record NZ_JBSHBN010000165.1, on the reverse strand, counting down.
GTGCGGCGCTTGAGCCGGCGGGCCAGGAGGAGGGTGGCGAGCGTGCCGGCGGCCAGGCCGGCGCCCGCGCACAGCAGGATGCCGGTGAGCATCGTCAGCAGCCGGCGGCGGATCGAGTCGTCGCTGATGCCGACCGAGACCTCGCCGACGATCCGGCCGTCCGCCATCCGCAGCGGCACCTTGCCGCGGGCGGTGCGGCCCAGGGTGCCCTGCTGGATGGCGGTGACGCTGCGGCCGCTGAGGGCCGGCTCCGGATCGGTGCTGACCCGCTGGCCGATCCGGCCCGGGTCGGTGTGCGAGAGCCGGATGCCGTCCAGGTCGGTGACCACCACGAAACTGGCGCCGGTGGCCAGCCGGATCTGCTCGGCGTTGCGCTGGGCGGCCACCACGTCGCGGCCGGCGGCGGCCCGGGCGATGTTCTCGTCGGTGGCGGTGGCCTGGGCGATCGACAGCGCCCGCTGCATCGCGTCGTGGTCCAGCTCGCTGCTGACCGGGGCCAGGAACAGCCCGGCGGTCACGGCGGTGACACCGACGGTGACGACGGTCTGGCTCAGCAGCAGCTGGGCGAAGACCCGGCGGGGTCCGCGGGGGAGCTTCATCCGGACCTCCTCTCGGCGGCTGCGGGGGATCGGGCGTCCTCGGGGGCGGTCGGGGCGCCGATGGGTGGGGTCGGGACACCCTATGTTTCCGGGGTGTTTCTGTCAGCCGCGTCCCCGCAGTTGTAGCGGAAGCAAAACGAGCAGAACACCCCTCTATGCGGAGAAGTCGCACTACGCGAAGAAGGCTCCCGCCGGGGCCGGGCCCGCTCCTACCTTTCCGGGGCAGGCAACAGACCCGGGAGGATCGACATGAGCAAGACCCCGGCGATCGAGCTGACCGGCGCGACCAAACGGTTCCGCACCCCTTCCGGGGCGCTGCACACCGCCGTCCGCGATCTCGATCTGACCGTCGCCCAAGGCGAGTTCGTCGCCGTCGTCGGCCCCACCGGCTGCGGCAAGTCCACCACGCTGACGCTGGTCAGCGGCTTGGAGGAGCCCACCGAGGGCGAGGTCCGGGTGTACGGCGAGCCCGTGCGCGGGATCGACCCCAAGGTCGGGTTCGTCTTCCAGCAGGACGCCGTCTTCCCCTGGCGCACCGTCCTGTCCAACGTGATGGCCGGCCCGCGCTTCCGCGGCGTGCCCGCCGCCGAGGCCCGGGAGCGGGCCCGGGACTGGCTCGGCCGGGTCGGCCTGGCCGCCTTCGAGGACCGCTACCCGCACCAGTTGTCCGGCGGCATGCGCAAACGCGTCGCGCTCGCCCAGACCTTCGTCAACGACCCGGCGATCCTGCTGATGGACGAGCCGTTCTCGGCACTGGACGTGCAGACCCGGGCGCTGATGTCGGACCAGCTGCTGGAGCTGTGGGCGGGGACCGGTTCCTCCAGGGACGCGGCGTCGGTCGTCTTCGTCACCCACGACCTGGACGAGGCCATCGCGCTCGCCGACCGGGTCGTCGTCATGACGGCAGGACCGGCCACCGTCAAGGAGATCTTCACCGTCGACCTGCCGCGCCCGCGCAGCGTGGAGGCCGTCCGACTGGAACCGAGGTTCGTCGAGCTGTACCGCGAGATCTGGGCCTCGCTCGGCGAAGAGGTGCGCATCACCCGGGAGAGAGGAGCGGGTCGTGCCGCTTGAGACCGCATCCGAGTCCGCGTCCGAGCCCGGGGCGGAGTCCGTGCCCGGGTCCGGGGCGGCGCCGGTGTCCGCGCCGGCCGCCGCCGGGAAGCCCCCGGCCGTCACGACGAGGACCGAGGCCCGTGAACGGGCCGCCCGCAACCGGAGGCTGGGCGTCTTCGGCGCCCGGGTCGCGGTGCTGGTCGCCTTCCTCGGACTGTGGGAGGTCTGCGCCCGGACGGACGTCATCGACCCGTTCAACTTCTCCCAGCCGTCGAGGATCTGGGACCAGATCTGGCAGTGGACCACCCACGGCACCGCGCAGGGCTCGCTCGGCGAGCAGATCGGCTACACCCTCTACGAGGCCCTCACCGGCTGGGTGATCGGCGTCATCGGCGGTGTGCTGCTGGGCATCGCGCTCGGCCGGGTCCGCTTCCTGGCCGACGTGCTCGGGCCGTACATCAAGGTGCTCAACGCCATCCCGCGGATCGTGCTCGCGCCGATCTTCCTGATCTGGTTCGGCCTGGGCCCGGCCTCCAAGGTCGCCTCCGCGGTGGTGCTGGTGTTCTTCCCGGTGTTCTTCAACGCCTTCCAGGGCGCCCGCGAGGTGGACCGCAACCTCGTCGCCAACGCCCGCATCCTGGGCGCCGACAACCGCAGGGTCACCCTCCAGGTGGTCATCCCCGCCGCCACCACCTGGATCTTCACCAGCCTGCACGTCAGCTTCGGCTTCGCGCTGATCGGCGCCATCGTCGGCGAGTACATCGGCGCCACCAAGGGCCTCGGCCTGCTCGTCGCGGCCGCCCAGGGCACCTTCAACGCGGCCGGCGTCTACGCGGCCATGACCATCCTCGCCGTCGTCGCGCTGCTCACCGAGGGACTGCTGACCTTCGCCGAGAAGAAGCTGTTCCGCTGGAAGCCCGCCGACGCGGGCGACGGCCGCTGAACTCCCCCCGTCGTCAGAAGAGAGAGGCACCCCCACCCATGCGCAGACCAGTCGCCGCCGCCCTCGCCGCCGCCCTGCTCCTCCCGCTCTCCGCCTGTGCCAACGACGCCGCCACCGCCGGCCACGGCGCCGTCGCAGCCCCCGCCGGGCAGCAGGTCGACGGACCCAAGGTCAAGATCATGGTCGGTGGCCTGGACAAGGTCATCTACCTGCCCGCGATGCTCACCCAGCGGCTCGGCTACTTCGCCGACGCCGGCGTCAACGTCGAGCTGATGACCGAGCCGGCCGGCGTCAACGCCACCACCGCGCTGCTCGCCGGGGACGTCCAGGGCGCCGTCGGCTTCTACGACCACACCATCGACCTCCAGGCCAAGGGCAAGAAGGTCGAGTCCGTCGTGCAGTTCGCCCAGGCGCCCGGCGAGGTCGAGGTGGTCTCCACCAAGCAGGCCGACGCCATCAGGTCCGGCGCCGACTTCAAGGGGAAGAAGCTCGGCGTCACCAGCATCGGCTCCTCGACCGACTTCCTCACCAAGTACCTCGCGGTCAAGAACGGCACCGCCGTCAGCGAGTTCAGCCCGATCGCGGTCGGCGCCGGCCAGACCTTCATCGCCGCGCTCCAGCAGGGCAGCATCGACGCCGGGATGACCACCGACCCGACCGTCGCGAACATCCTGGACAAGGGCCTGGGCAAGGTCCTGTACGACATGCGCACCCCCGAGGGCTCGCGCGAGGCCCTCGGCGGGCTGTACCCGTCCTCGTCGCTGTACATGAACACCGACTGGGTGGAGAAGAACAAGGACACCACCCAGAAGCTCGCCAACGCCTTCGTGAAGACCCTCAAGTGGATGTCCGGCCACACCCCCGAGGAGATCGCCGCGAAGATGCCCGCCGACTACGCGCAGGGCGGCGCCGAGCAGTACGCGGCGGCGATCAAGGCGACGCTGCCGATGTTCACCACGGACGGCGTGATGCCGGCCGACGGGCCGAAGACGGTGCTCTCGGTGCTCGCCGCGTTCCACCCGGACGTCAAGGGCAAGGAGGGGACCATCGACCTGGCGAAGACGTACACCACGGAGTTCGTCGCCAAGGCGGCCGGCTGACGCTCCGCCGCAGCGGTCCCGCGCTCACCCCCACGGGCGCGGGGCCGCCGTGTTTCAGACCCCCCGTACGGACAGCACGTCCATCCGCGAGGGCGTCCCCGCCGCCTTGCCGCAGCTCTCCGGGCGCGCCGGCTCGCTGGCCGCCTCGATCACGTCCACCTCCCAGGACCGCCCGTCCCGATGCAGCACCGTCACCAGCCAGCGGCCCCCGCCGTCCGGCCGCTGGGTGAGCGTCAGCACGTCCACCCCGGTCTCGCCGGTGGCCAGCCGCACCGCGTGCTCGGCCGCCTGGCCCGGACGCTCCCAACCCGAGCAGCCCCGCGACCACTCCGGCACCACGTGCCCGGCCGCCGTCGCCGCCAGCACCTCCTTGGCCGTCTCCGGCGTCAGCCGCCCGTACGCGTAGCCGTACGGCAGCACCAGCATCGTGGGGGAGAAGCGGTGCCCGCCCAGGTGGGTCACCTCCCACACCTCGCTGTGCCCGGCCGCCGCCAGCTCCGCCGCGAGCGGACGGCCCAGCAGCGCGCAGCAGCGGTCCCGCCGCCCGTTGGTGCACACCAGGGCCACCGGGCCGCCGACGTGCTCCGTTCCGAAGCCGGTGTGGTCACCGGCGCCCAGCGCCGCGAAGTCCAGCTCCAGCAGCTCCGCCGGATCCGCCACCCCCGCCCGGCGCACCCAGCCGCGGCCGGGCACCGTGTGCGCCACGAGCACCTCGTGGCGTGCGGTCGGCAGGCAGTCGGCGTGCCGCCCGGGCCGCCGGATCAGGGCCACCCGCACGCCCGTCCCCGCCGCGGCCGCCTCCAGCGCCCGCCCGACCGCCGCGTCCAGGTGGCTCTCACCCAGCGCCTTCGCGCCCCACGGTCCGTTCTGCTCCACCAGCAGCCAGGTGGTCGCCACCGCCGCCGTCGCTGCCAGCGGCTCCGAAAGTTCACGCGACACGGTCGCACAGGTGCTCACCCCGGCAAGGCTACCCTCACCTGATCACCTTCACCCGGATCACCCGAACGCGGCCCTCACCCGCTGCGCCACCTCCTCGTCCACCGTGTCGTACAGCGGCTCGGAGACGGTCGGGAGGTCGGCGAACTCCAGGTGGATGCTGCGGACGACATCGGCGAACAGCTCCGAGTAGAGCACCCAGTCCTCGGGGCACGGGGTGCTCAACTCCAGCGAGAGCAGCTGGGACTCGTTCGGCAGCGGCAGGTGCACCTGGATCACCGAGGTGGTCAGCGTCCCGTCGACGAGCGGGACCGCCAGGCCGTCCAGCGGGGTCGACCCGTCGTCGACCGGGGTCGCCACGGCGTCGATCACCGCCACCGCCCGCCCGGCCGGCAGCTCGATCGCCGTCACCTCCGCCTCCGGACGGGACAGGGCCAGGCGGGTGAGCAGGAAGTCCACCGCGCCCGGGTATTCGGTGCCGACCAGCGGGCACACCGAGGCCACGATCGACGCCGTGCTGGGGCGGCCGTCCACGTCCACCAGGCACATCCCGGCGTGGATCACCCCGGCCTCGGCCATCGGCGGGATCAGCTCGGCCAGCGCCACGGCCCAGCGCACCCGCATCTCCTCGGGATGGGAGGCCAGCACCTCGCAGACCAGCTCCCAGAGCTCCTCGGCCACCTCGTCGTCGGTGCCCAGTACCGGGACCTCGTGGAAGGCGGGCGGGACGACGAAGCGGATCTGGAGCCGGGTGTCCTCGGTGGCTGTCGGAATGTCGGACATCGGGCCTTCCACGGAGGTCATGAGGGCTTGCGGATCCGGTTGCGGACGTCCAGCCAGGACGGCGGGACGGGGACCGGGACGCCGTACGCGCGGGCCTCGACGAGCAGGTCGAGGTAGGCGTTGGCCCGGTCGCGCAGGCCGGAGCGGTGCCAGGTCCAGTGCGTCTTCAGTGCGGGGAGAGCTGTGAGCACACAGGTGGCCACCAGGCCGCCGATGACGAGGATGGACTGCCGGCGCTGCTCGGAGTAGGTGAAGTCCGAGCCGAGAACACCGACCATCACGGCCATGACGAGGACCAGGGCGAAGATCTTGCTCCACATCGATCTCCGGCGGACGGTGCGTTTCTGCGCGGTGAGCAGCCCCCGGACCGCCTGTTCGTCCAGGAAGTCGACACCGTACGGGGCGCCGAGTTCACGGGCCCGGGCGGCCAGTGTCCAGTGCTGTGCGAGCGCGGCCGGCGGGAGCACCGGGAACCTGGGGTCGATCACGGCGCCGGCCGGCCACCACGAGCCGGGCTGCGCAGCGACGCCGGGCGGGGGAACCGGGGAGGTGTACGGGACCGGACCGGTGGGGTGTGGGGTCGGGGCGGCTGGTGGCTGCGGCTGCGGAGCGGCCCGGGCACCTTCCTCCCATGCGGCCCGATCGGCATCGGCTCCCCACTCGGCGGGAATCCGGACCGTCAGCCCCGCGCGCCGGGCCTGGTTCAGCAGCCCGATGTACGCGGTGAAGTGCACGGAGGCGGTCTGCTTGCTGGAGCTGCGGCCCGTGCCCCGCAGCCAGACCGCGATTCCGGCCGGAATCCCCAGGATCGCCGCTGTCCAGTTGCCAGTGACCAAGGAGACCACGATTCCACCGAGGACGAGGAGACCCGCGGCTTCGTCGTGCCAGTCCTGCTGATCCCGCTTCCGCAGGTGCTTGATCACCACGTTGCGGGCCACGTCGTCGTTCAACAGGGTGACCCCGTAGAGCGTTTCGGCCCGCCGCGCCGCCTCGGCCACCTCGGGCACGGCGGCGAGCTGTCCGCCCGAAACCGGCAGCGTCACATGGAGGTCCTTGACCATGAGCTGCTCCTCTCTCAGCCGACGGCGTTCAGGAACGGCGCGGACGCCGGTCGGTACGCGGGCTTCGGAAGCGGTCCCGGGGCCTCGACGTAGGACTCCCGGGCCTTCTCCTTCTTCTCGTCCTGGTAGAAGCCGTAGGCGAGTCCGTTCGCCTTGTTCGTGATGGTGACCGCGCGGGGATCCACTTCGACGCCTGCCTTCTTGAGCCCGCCGACGATGGCCTTGGTCGATATCGGGTTCACGGTCTTCTCGAACAGGCCTGCGCCGGCGGCCGAGGTGCGCTCGGCAGCGCCGGCTCCCTCAGCGGCCACCGACGTCCTGATGTTCTTGATCGGGGCCCGGATCACCTTGTTGACGACGCCAACACCCTGAACTTTCGTGATCGACTTTCCGGCGGTGGCGAAGCCCTTGATGGCACCGACACCGGGGATCACCCCGAGCCCGTCCATTCCGATCTTCAGCCAGGAGACGTCCTGGCCGCGGGACTTGGCGATGCCGTGCCCGGCCATCGCGGCCGCACTGGTCAGCATGGCCGCCGCACCCAGGATCGGGCCGGCTCCGGGGATCACCAGGGCCGCGATCGCCAACCCTGCCGAAATCTTGGACAGGTCGTCGGCGTGCTCGGCCAGGAAGTCCAGCGACTTCTGCCAGGCGTGCTCCACCTTGTCCAGCATCCGCTTGAGGAAGCTCGGGTCCGGCGGGTGGTGGCGGGACGCCTCCATGATCGCCTTGGCGGCCGCCTCGGCCTTGTTCTTGTGGTCAGCCAGCTGCTTGTGGCCGTTCGCGATCACCTCGTCGAGCTGGTGCGCGAGCTGCTGCTGGGCTTGGAGTTTGGCCTCGAAGTCGGCCTTGGCCTTCGTCTGGGCGGCCGCGTCGGTGGACTGCGCGGAGGCGTCGAGGGCCTTTCCCGCGGTGTCGCACTGGACGTTCATGTCGCCCAGTCGGGAGCGCAGTTCGACGGCTTGGGCCTCCATGGTCCGGCCGGTGGAGAGCAGTCCGGTGAGCTGGGTGTGCCAGGTCTTGAGGGCCCGTGAGCAGGCGGCCATCGATTCGTGGCCCTGGGTGAGGTACTTGGGCAGTTCGCCCAGCTTGCCGGCGAAGTTGCGGGCCGCCTCGCCCTGCCAGGCGCTGCCCTCGGAGCCGAGGTCGGCGAGCGCGTGGCGCAGTTCCTCCAGTTCGCGGGCGACGGCGTCGACGTCCGCGTACATCTTGGCGATGGCCGGGAGGTCCCCCGGGGCCGGGCAGAAGCCGAGGCCCGGCCAGTTCTTGTCACTCATGGTGGAAGTCAGTCCCCTGGGTGTTGGCTCAGGTCGCGCCGAGGCCCTTGGCGGTGCCCTGCTCGTTGTCCCCGTAGTTCTTGAGCGAGGCGTCCAGGCCCTCGCGCAGGCCGTGGGCGAGCTTGGCCATCCGGCCGATGCCGCCGTGCCAGTGGTCCTCGAAGCCCTTGCAGGCCGAGTCGAGCCGCTCGGTGCCCAACTGCTTGCCCTTTCCGAGGTTTTCGAGGCTCTTGGCGACCGCCCCCATGCGGTTGCCGCACTCGTCGAGCTGTTTGGACACCGTTCTCATCCGGCCCATGTCGATCTTGAACTCTTCGGCCAACTCCTCGTCCCCCCAAAGCATGTGGTGCGATATGGAGCACCTGTTCGGTGAACCTAACCCATGGGTGGGCAAAGTTCGGTCCATGCCCGGGAATTGGAGATCGCCCTTCCGCATTCCCGGTCGGACGGGCACGAAAAAGCGGAGGGGCACCGGATGATCTCCGGTGCCCCTCCGCTCGTACGGGTGCCGTTACGCCGGGCCGGCGACCACCGCGATCGGGGTGGTGACCGGGGTGCCGGAGCCGTCGCGGCGCGGGTCGCGCTCGGGCAGGTCGACCGGGGCGCCCTTGGCGGTGGCGGCGCGGGCCGGGGCGGCGCCGGCCCAGGCGAAGGTCAGGGCCTCCTCGCCGCGCAGGAAGCGCTGGCAGCGCACGCCGCCGGTGGCGCGGCCCTTGCGCGGGTACTGCTCGAACGGGGTGACCTTCCAGCTCGTCTGCTCGCCGTCGGAGAGCGTGCCCGTGGCCGTGGCCACCGAGACCACCACCGCGTCCGCCGCCGGGTCCACCGCCGTGAAGGACAGCACCCGCGCGCCGTCCGACAGCTTGATGCCCGCCATGCCGCCCGCCGGGCGGCCCTGCGGACGCACCTGGCCCGCCGGGTAGCGCAGCAGTTGGGCGTCCGAGGCGATGAAGACCAGGTCCTCCTCGCCGGTGCGCAGTTCGACCGCGCCCACCAGCTCGTCACCCTCCTTGAGGGCGATCACCTCGAACTCGTCCTTGTTCGCCGGCCACTCCGGCACCACCCGCTTCACCACGCCCTGCAGCGTGCCCAGCGCCAGCCCCGGCGAGGACTCGTCGAGGGTGGTCAGCGCCAGCGCCCGCTCCCCGTCCTCCAGCCGCAGGAACTCGCCCACCGCGGCCCCGCCCGCCAGCGTCGGCGACGGTGTCGGCGGCAGTGCCGGAAGGTCGATCACCGGCATCCTCAGCACCCGGCCCGCGGACGTCACCACTCCCACGTCCGCCCGTGCCGTCGCGTGCACCGCCGAGACGATCACATCGTGCTTCGCCCGCTTCTCCGACACCTCGAACGGCTCGCCGTCCGCCGTCCGCGCCAGCAGGCCCGTCGACGACAGCAGCACCCGGCACGGGTCGTCCGCGACCTCCAGCGGCACCGCCAGCGCCGCCGAGGGCACCGCCCCCGCCTCCAGCAGCACCGTGCGCCGCTCGGTGCCGAACTGCTTCGACACCGCGCCCAGTTCGGACGACACCACGCTGCGCAGTTTGGTGTCCGACTCCAGGATCTCGGTCAGGTCCGCGATCTCGGAGGTCAGCTTCGCCTTCTCCTGCTCCAGCTCCACCCGGTCGAAGCGGGTCAGCCGGCGCAGCGGGGTGTCCAGGATGTACGCGGTCTGCGTCTCCGACAGCGAGAAGCGCTCCATCAGGCGCTCCTTCGCCTGCTGGGCGTTGTCACTCGACCGGATGATCGCGATGACCTCGTCGATGTCGACCAGGGCCACCAGCAGGCCCTCGACCAGGTGCAGCCGCTCCTCGCGCTTGCGGCGGCGGAAGTCGCTGCGCCGGCGCACCACGGTGAAGCGGTGGTCGACGTAGACCTCCAGCAGTTCCTTCAGCCCCAGCGTCAGCGGCTGGCCGTCGACCAGCGCCACGTTGTTGATGCCGAAGGTCTCCTCCATCGGCGTCAGCTTGTACAGCTGCTCCAGCAGCGCCTCCGGCACGAAGCCGTTCTTCACCTCGATGACCAGCCGCAGCCCGTGCTCGCGGTCGGTCAGGTCCTTGACGTCCGCGATGCCCTGGAGCTTCTTCGCGTTGACCAGGTCCTTGATCTTCGAGATGACCTTCTCCGGGCCGACGTTGTACGGCAGCTCGGTGACCACGATGCCCTTGCGGCGGGCCGTCACCGCCTCCACCGTCGTCGTCGCCCGGATCTTGAACGTGCCGCGGCCCGACTCGTACGCGTCCCGGATGCCCGACAGGCCCACGATCCGCCCGCCCGTCGGCAGGTCCGGACCGGGCACGAACCGCATCAGCGTGTCCAGGTCGGCGTTCGGGTGCTTGATCAGGTGCCGGGCCGCGGCCACCACCTCGGAGAGGTTGTGCGGCGGCATGTTCGTCGCCATGCCGACCGCGATGCCCGTCGCTCCGTTCACCAGCAGGTTCGGGAACGCGGCCGGCAGCGCCAGCGGCTCCTGCTCGCTGCCGTCGTAGTTCGGGCCGAAGTCGACGGTGTCCTCGTGGATCGACTCCACCATCGCCATCGAGGCGGCCGTCAGCCGCGACTCGGTGTAGCGCATCGCGGCCGGCGGGTCGTCGTTGCCCAGCGAACCGAAGTTGCCGTGGCCGTCGATCAGCGGCAGCCGCATCGAGAACGGCTGCGCCATGCGCACCACGGAGTCGTAGATGGACGCGTCACCGTGCGGGTGCAGCCGGCCCATCACCTCGCCCACCACGCGCGCGCACTTCACGTGCGCGCGCTCGGGGCGCAGGCCCATCTCGTTGGCCTGGTACAGGATCCGGCGGTGCACCGGCTTCAGGCCGTCCCGTGCGTCGGGCAGCGCACGCGAGTAGATCACCGAGTAGGCGTACTCCAGGAAGGAGCCCTGCATCTCGTCCACGACGTCGACGTCGAGGATCCGCTCCTCGAAGTCTCCGGGCGGCGGGGTCTGCGAACTGCGGCGGGCCATCGCGGCGGGGCTCCCTTACGTGTCGCTGGCTGTGTCTCGGTAGGTCGTCGGTCGGTCGCCGAACGCCCGGGGGCGGTCGTCGGCCGTCTCCGCACCGTCCCGCCGCCGGACCCGTCAACCGGGTGCCGCCGACAGGGCGCGGCGCCCCCATTGTGGACCCTCGCGCCGACACTCCCGGTCAGCGGCCCTCTTCCGCCCCTGGCGAACGGCCCCGTCCGCGCGGACACGAACACGGCTCCCGCACGTTGCACCACAATGGGGGACGCCACACGAACCCCGACATCGACGACGGGAAGGACCCGAGCGCATGGCCAACCCGGCCCCCGCCTCCAGCCGAGGCATCGCCATCACCGAGCACCGCCTGGCCAACGGCCTGCGCGTCGTCCTCTCCGAGGACCACCTGACCCCGGTCGCCGCCGTCTGCCTCTGGTACGACGTGGGCTCCCGCCACGAGGTCAGGGGCCGCACCGGCCTCGCCCATCTCTTCGAGCACCTGATGTTCCAGGGCTCGGCCAACGTCTCCAACAACGGGCACTTCGAGCTCGTCCAGGGCGCCGGCGGCTCGCTCAACGGCACCACCAGCTTCGAGCGCACCAACTACTTCGAGACCATGCCCGCCCACCAGCTGGAGCTCGCCCTCTGGCTGGAGGCCGACCGGATGGGCTCGCTGCTCGCCGCGCTCGACGAGACGTCCATGGAGAACCAGCGCGACGTCGTCAAGAACGAGCGCCGCCAGCGCTACGACAACGTCCCGTACGGCACCGCCTTCGAGAAGCTCACCGCGCTCTCGTTCCCCGACGGCCACCCGTACCACCACACGCCGATCGGCTCCATGGCCGACCTCGACGCGGCCACCCTGGAGGACGCCCGCACGTTCTTCCGGACGTACTACGCGCCCAACAACGCCGTCCTGTCCATCGTCGGCGACATCGACCCCGAGCAGACCGTCGCCTGGGTCGAGAAGTACTTCGGCTCCATCCCCGCGCACGACGGCAAGCAGCCCCCGCGCTCGGGCGAACTCCCCGAGACCATCGGGCGGGAGATCCGCGAGGAGATCCACGAGGACGTCCCCTCGCGCGCCCTGATGGCCGCCTACCGCCTCCCGCACGACGGCACCCGCGAGGCCGACGCCGCCGACCTCGCCCTCACCATCCTCGGCAGCGGCGAGTCCAGCCGTCTCTACAACCGGCTGGTCCGCCGCGACCGCACCGCCGTCGCCGCCGGCTTCGGCCTGCTGCGGCTGGCCGGCGCCCCCAGCCTCGGCTGGCTCGACGTCAAGACCTCCGGCGACGCCACCGTCGAGCGGATCGGCACCGCCGTCGACGAGGAGCTCGCCCGCTTCGCCGCCGAGGGCCCCACCGCCGAGGAACTCGAACGCGCCCAGGCCCAGATCGAGCGCGAGTGGCTCGACCGGCTCACCACCGTCGCCGGCCGGGCCGACGAACTGTGCCGCTACGCCGTCCTGTTCGGCGACCCCAAGCTGCTCAACGACGCCCTCCCCAAGGTCCTCGACGTCACCGCCGAAGAGGTCCAGGCCGTCGCCAAGGCCCGGCTCCACCCCGACAACCGGGCCGTCCTCGCCTACGAGCCGACCGCCGCCGCCGAGACCGACGCCGACTCCGACGCCGCTTCCGAAGAGGAGGGTGCCGCCGTATGAGCACCGACTACGTCCCCGCCATGACCTTCCACCCGCAGCCCCGGCCGGGCACGCCCAGCCCCTGGGACTTCCCCGCCCCCGAGCGGGCCGCCCTCGGCAACGGCATCACCGTCCTGCACTGCCACCGGCCCGGCCAGCAGCTGGTCGCCGTCGAGGTCCTGCTCGACGTCCCGCTCGCGGCCGAGCCCGAGGGCCTCGACGGCATCGCCGGGATCCTCGCCCGCGCCTTCAGCGAGGGCACCGACAGCCTCAGCGCCGAGGAGTTCGCCGCCGAGCTGGAGCGCGCCGGCGCCACCCTGGACGCGCACGCCGACCACCCGTGCATCCGGATCTCCCTGGAGGTCCCCGCCTCCCGGCTCCAGCGCGGCCTGTCCCTGCTGGCCGACGCCCTGCGCGCCCCCGCGCTGCCCGAGGCGGAGATCGAGCGGCTGGTCGCCAACCGCCTGGACGAGATCGTCCACGAGCAGGCCAACCCCGCCCGGCGCGCCGCCAAGGCCCTGTACGCCGAGCTCTTCGACGCCGCCGACCGGCTCTCCCGGCCCCGCGCCGGCACCGCCGACACCGTCAAGTCGATCGACCGCGCCGCCGTCAAGGCCTTCTACGACGCCCACGTGCGCCCCGTGACCGGCACCGTCGTGGTGGTCGGCGACCTCACCGGGGTGGACCTGCCGGCGCTGCTGGAGAGCACCCTCGGCACCTGGACCGGGACGGCCGCCGAGCCGTCCGTCCACGCCCCGGTCACCGGCGACGACCGCGGCCGCGTCGTCATCGTGGACCGCCCCGGCTCCGTCCAGACCCAGCTGCTCATCGGCCGGATCGGGCCCGACCGCCACGACCCGGTCTGGGCCGCCCAGACCCTCGGCACCTACTGCCTCGGCGGCACCCTCACCTCCCGCCTCGACCGCGTCCTGCGCGAGGAGAAGGGCTACACCTACGGCGTGCGCGCCTTCGCCCAGCCGCTGCGTTCGGCCGCCGACGGCAGCGGGCGCGCGATGCTCGCCATCAGCGGCTCGGTGGACACCGCCTCCACCGCCCCCGCGCTGGCCGACACCTGGACCATCCTGCGCACCCTCGCCGCCGAGGGCCTCACCGACGCCGAGCGTGACGAGGCCGTGCAGTTCCTGGTCGGCGTCGCCCCGCTGAAGTACGAGACCGCGGGCTCGGTCGCCGGCACGCTGGCCGACCAGGTCGAGCAGTACCTGCCGGACGACTACCAGGCCGAGGTGTACCGGCAGCTCGCCGAGCTGCGCACCGCCGCCGCCACCGAGGCGGTCGTCGCGGCCTTCCCGCCGGACCGGCTGGTCACCGTCCTGGTCGGCGACGCCGCCGTGATCGCCGACGACGTGCGGGCGCTCGGCATCGGCGAGGTCACCGACGTCAGCTGACGCCTCTCGCCGTTCCGTGCGGCCCCGTGGTGCAACCACACCGCCGGGGCCGTCCCGTTATTAAAAAAATTGGGGGCCGCCCCACGGTCGATGATATTTGTTACCCAGCCCAACGCACCTGCGAACCCCGCCCCGCGC
>NZ_JBSHBN010000164.1:0-20857 GCF_053612025.1 Kitasatospora sp. NPDC054768 | reverse complement strand
CCCGAGGGGAGGGCGCCGGCCGCCGGACGGTTCACCGATCAGTAGCGGTACTGCTCGGCCTTGTACGGGCCGTCGACCGGGACGCCGATGTAGTCGGCCTGGTCCTGGGTCAGGGTGGTCAGCTTCACGCCCAGCGCGTCGAGGTGCAGGCGGGCGACCTTCTCGTCCAGGTGCTTCGGCAGCACGTAGACGCCGATCGGGTACTGCTCGGTCTTCGTGAACAGCTCGATCTGGGCGATCGTCTGGTTGGCGAAGGAGTTGGACATCACGAAGGACGGGTGGCCGGTCGCGTTGCCCAGGTTCAGCAGACGGCCCTCGGACAGCATGATGATGGTGTGGCCGTCGGCGAAGCGCCACTCGTGGACCTGCGGCTTGACCTCGGTCTTCACGATGCCGGGCAGCTTCGCCAGGCCCGCGATGTCGATCTCGTTGTCGAAGTGGCCGATGTTGCCGACGATCGCCTGGTGCTTCATCTGCTCCATGTGCGAGGCAAGGATGATGTCCTTGTTGCCCGTGGTGGTGATGAAGATGTCCGCGATCGAGACGACGTCCTCCAGGGTGGTGACCTGGTAGCCGTCCATCGCGGCCTGGAGCGCGCAGATCGGGTCGATCTCGGTGATGATCACGCGGGCGCCCTGGCCGCGCAGCGACTCGGCGCAGCCCTTGCCGACGTCGCCGTAGCCGCAGACGACGGCGACCTTGCCGCCGATCAGGACGTCGGTGGCGCGGTTGATGCCGTCGATCAGCGAGTGGCGGCAGCCGTACTTGTTGTCGAACTTCGACTTGGTGACGGCGTCGTTGACGTTGATGGCCGGGAACAGCAGCTTGCCGTCACGGTGCATCTCGTACAGCCGGTGGACACCGGTGGTGGTCTCCTCGGTCACGCCCTTGATCGTGGCGGCGACCTCGGTCCACTTGTTCGGGGTGTCCTTGAGAGTGCGGTTGAGCAGCTCCAGGATGATCCGGAACTCGTCGTTGTCCGCGGTGGACGGGTCCGGCGCGGCACCGGCCTTCTCGAACTCGACGCCCTTGTGGATCAGCAGGGTGGCGTCGCCGCCGTCGTCCAGGATCATGTTCGGGGTCTTGCCGTCAGGCCAGGTCAGGGCCTGCTCGGTGCACCACCAGTACTCGTCCAGGGTCTCGCCCTTCCAGGCGAAGACCGGCACGCCCTGCGGGTTCTCCGGGGTGCCCTCCGGGCCGACGGCGATGGCCGCGGCCGCGTGGTCCTGGGTGGAGAAGATGTTGCAGGAGCACCAGCGGACCTCGGCACCGAGCGCCGTCAGGGTCTCGATCAGGACGGCGGTCTGCACGGTCATGTGCAGCGAGCCGGTGATGCGGGCGCCGGCCAGCGGCTGCGACTCGGCGTACTCGGCGCGGATCGCCATCAGACCGGGCATCTCGTGCTCGGCCAGCTGGATCTCCTTGCGGCCGAACGGCGCCAGGGAAAGGTCGGCGACCTTGAAATCACCGGTGATGTCGGTCGACATGCGTCTGCTCCTCGCTGATGGGGGTGGGGCCAAAGGTCCGGGCGTGCGTCGCGTGCGTCAGGCCGTACGGGTGCACGGCCACGCCGGAACGGCCGGGTCCGTGGTGGACCGGCTTCCCGTTGCGCAGCACAAACCGTCGGAGGACCTCTCTCCCTCGACCGGCGCACACCCTACGGGTGCGGACCGCCGATCGACCGCCATCAGCAGCGACGTTCTGGCTCTGGTGACGAATCTACACCGACGGCCCCGCCGGCCGTCCGCCGATGACCGATTTCGGCCCCCGGGCCGAGCGGCGCTCCAGCCGGGCCCCAGGGGCCCCGGCCGCGGGGCCGGGGTGGGGTTCAGTGCGCGTCGGCCGGGCCCGGACCACCGGGCGTGGCGGCGGGGTCGTCGCCCGCCGCGGCCTTCTCGGCGCTGTACACGTCGGGCTCCAGGTAGATCGCCCGGGCGATCGGGACGACCGCGCGGACCCGCTCCTCGGCCGCGTCGATCGCCTCCGCCACCCGGGCGGCGCTGTCCTCGGCGTTGACGGCGATCTTGGCGGCGACCAGCAGCTCCTCCGGGCCGAGGTGCAGGGTGCGCATGTGGATCACCCCGGTGACCGTCTCGCCGTCCACCAGCGCCTCCCGGATCCGGTACACCGAGTCCTTGTTCGCCGACTCGCCGAGCAGCAGCGACTTGGTCTCCATGGCGAGCACCACGGCGATCACCACCAGCAGGACGCCGATGCACAGGGTGCCGACGCCGTCCCAGACGCCGTTGCCGGTGATCACGGTGAGCCCGACGCCGAACAGCGCGAGCACCAGACCGATCAGCGCACCGGTGTCCTCCAGCAGCACCACCGGCAGCTCCGGCGCCTTGGCGGTGCGGATGAACTGCACCCAGCCCTGCCGGCCCTTGGCCTTGGCGGACTCCCGCATCGCGGTGAGGAAGGACCAGCCCTCCATCCCTATGGCGAAGACCAGCACGCCGACCGCCCAGCCCCAGGCGTCCAGGGTCTCCGGGTGGCTGATCTTGTGCCAGCCCTCGTAGATCGCGAACAGGCCACCGACGCTGAACAGCACGACGGCCACCAGGAAGCCGTACACGTAGCGCTCGCGGCCGTACCCGAAGGGATGCTCCTCGTCGGCCTCCCGGCGCGCCCGCTTTCCGCCGATCAGCAGCAGCACCTGGTTGCCGGAGTCGGCCACCGAGTGCACGCCCTCGGCCAGCATCGAGGAGGAACCGGTGAAGCCGAAGGCGGTGAACTTGGCCGCCGCGATCGCCAGGTTCGCGGACAGTGCCGCGATCAGTGCCTTGGTGCCGCCTTCGGTACTCATGCCTCGAAAGTCCTCACGGGTCGATCAGCTCGTCGAGCGCTTACCGTACCGGCCCGGAGGTTCCACCCGGCCGACCGTCTCAGGACTGCGCGGCGAGCCCCAGGTAGACGGCGGCGAAGTCGGTCAGCGCGACCAGGTCGGCCAGCGCGTGCAGCGGGTCGGGCCGGGCGCTCGCGTACTCGGTCAGCCGGACGTCGTGCGCGGCGGCCAGCCGGTGCGCCCGGGTCACGCCGAAGCTGCGCGGCCCCGCGTCCTCCTCCGGCACCTCGGCCGGGCCGTCCTGCCCGTCCTCGGCCGCCGGGACGGCCGCGCCCGGGGCGTGCCGCAGCAGCAGCACCTGAAGGTGCAACGGGTCCTGCTCCTCGACCCGGTCACGGAAGAAGTCGTCCAGGTCGGCACCCGCGCCCAACTGCCCGGTGAACATGCCGCGGTGGGCGGTGAGCACCTGCGGCAGCGGCCCGGCCAGCGCCGGGCGCCCGGCCCGGTCGGCCAGCTGGGCGGCGAACCGGGTGGCGGCCGCCCCCGCGATCGGGCCCTCGGCCCACAGCAGCGGGACCGTCCCGGCCAGCCGGGCGGCCAGGCCCTTCGCCGGGTTGGTGTACGCGGCGGCGTCCGGGCGGCAGCGCACGGCGGTGGCGTCCAGCAGGTCGGCGACGGCCGGCAGCGCGTCGTACGGGAGCTGGGTGAGGCCGATCTTCTGGGCCAGCGCCAGCAGCGGGGTGAGGTGGGACCAGAGCGCCGCCGGGTCCTCGGCCGGCAGGTCCGGCTCGGCGGCCGGCACCGGCGCGAGGTCCTCGGAGGACGCCGAGGCCACGAAGGGCAGCGGCAGGGCGCGCACCTGCAGCGCGGCCTCGGCCAGCGCGCTGCCGGCCGGGGCGGTGACGACGATCGCGCAGCCGCGCGCGTACGCCTGCTCGGCGAGGCCGACCAGGCCCTGCTCGCCGCCGTCGGCGGAGCTGATCACCAGCAGGTCCAGCGGGCCGGCCCAGCCGGGCAGCTGCCAGCCGAGCCCGGCGGTGAAGGCGGGCGGGGCGCCGGCCCGGTCGGCGCGCGGGGCGGCCGCCTCGGTCGGCGGCAGCGGGGTGACCAGGGAGGCCGTGCCGGCCAGCGCGGACAGCATCTCGGCGGCGGTCAGCGCGCTGCCGTGCCCGGCGACCAGGACGGACCGCGGCCGGCCGTCCGGCCGCAGCCGGTCGAGCCCGGCCGCCTCGGCCCGGCGCAGCGCGGTGCGGACCCGTGCGCCCGCGCCGGCCAGGGCCAGCAGGGCGCGGTCGTGGTCGGCGCGCCGAAGGGCGGCCGGATCGTCGAGCAGGGTGTCGTCGAGCATGCGGCGAACCTCCGGCTGCGGTCCTCTGGGCGCGCGCTCCGCTGCGCGCCGGGCGGTCGGGGTGGGGCTTTCGCCCCGGGCAACGCCCCCAGCATCAGGCCGGGCGGCGGGCCTCGTCCACCAGGAGGACCGGAATGCCCTCGCGGACCGGGTACGCGAGGCCGCAGTCCGCGCCGGTGCAGACCAGCTCGGGCTGCTCCTCGGTGCCGCCCTCGACGAGCGCGGCCCGGCACTGCGGGCAGACCAGGATCTCCAGCAGGAAGGATTCGAGCTTCATGGGGCTCTCCAAAGTTCGGGGGTGGCACGGAGGTGCCCCGGCCGATAGGAAACCCTACCGGCCGGGGCACCGGGGCCCGTGATCAGGCTCAGCCGCGGACGACGGCGAGCACGCCGTCGCGCAGCTCGGCCATCTTCGCCGGGTCCTTGGCCTCGACGTTCAGGCGCAGCAGCGGCTCGGTGTTGGAGGCGCGCAGGTTGAACCACCAGTCCGGGCCGGCCACGGTCAGGCCGTCCAGCTCGTCCACCGTGGTGCCCTCGGCGCCGGCGAAGGCGGCGCGGACGGCGGCCGTGCTGGCGGCCTGGTCGGCCACGGTGCTGTTGATCTCGCCGGAGGCCGCGTAGCGGTCGTACTCGGCGGTGAGCGCGGACAGCGCGCCCGGCTGCCCGCCGAGCGCGGCCAGCACGTGCAGGGCGGCCAGCATGCCGGTGTCGGCGCGCCAGAAGTCGCGGAAGTAGTAGTGCGCGGAGTGCTCGCCGCCGAAGACGGCGTCGGTCTCGGCCATCTCCTGCTTGATGAAGGAGTGGCCGACCCGGGTGCGCACCGGCTTGGCGCCGAGCTCGCGGACCACCTCGGGGACGGTCCAGGAGGTGATCAGGTTGTGGATGACCGTCGGCTCGGCCTCGCCGGCGGCGCGGGCGCGGGCGATCTCGCGGACGGCGACCAGGGCGGTGATCGCCGACGGGGAGACCGGCTCGCCGCGCTCGTCCACGACGAAGCAGCGGTCGGCGTCGCCGTCGAAGGCCAGGCCCAGGTCGGCGCCGACCTCGCGGACCCTGGCCTGGAGGTCGACCAGGTTCTTCGGGTCGAGCGGGTTGGCCTCGTGGTTCGGGAAGGTGCCGTCCAGCTCGAAGTACATCGGCACGAGCTCGATCGGCAGGCCGTCGAAGACGGTCGGCACGGTGTGGCCGCCCATGCCGTTGCCGGCGTCCACCGCGACCTTGAGCCGGCGGATCCCGGTGAGGTCGACCAGGCCCAGCAGGTGGTCGGCGTAGCCGCGCAGGGTGTCCTGGGCGGACAGCTCGCCCGGCTTCACGTCCTTGGCCGGGACGGTGACGGTGTCGTCCTCGGCGGTCCAGGACTCGACCAGCTCGCGGATCTCGGTCAGACCGGTGTCCTGGCCGACCGGGGCGGCGCCGGCCCGGCACAGCTTGATGCCGTTGTACTGGGCCGGGTTGTGGCTGGCGGTGAACATCGCGCCGGGCAGGTCCAGCTTGCCGCTGGCGTAGTACAGCTGGTCGGTGGAGCACAGCCCGATCTGCACCACGTCGGCGCCGTAGGCCGCGGCGCCCTCGGCGAAGGCCAGGCTCAGCGCCGGGGAGGAGGGCCGCATGTCGTGCCCGACCACGATCGCGGACGCGCCGGTGACCTGCACGAACGCGGCACCGAAGGCCCGGGACAGGCTCTCGTCCCACTGGTCCGGGACGACGCCCCGGACGTCGTACGCCTTCACGAGCTGCTTGAGGTCGCGCACTGCGGCTCCACCCTGGTCTTAGGACTGATCACGGAACGTCTGGGCCACCGCGCGTCGGATCGACGGGCGCGGTGACGGTAGACGGGCAGCGTACCCGGGCCGGACGAACACCCCGTGCCGGGTTGGTCCCGATCAGGCGCGATCCGCCCGGCGGACCCCGGTCCTCAGTTGTCGGGCGAGCGCAGGACCCGGAGGTGGCCGCGGCGGCCGCCCTCGGTGGACTCGCCCTCGGGGCCGCGGCCCTGACGGGGGGTCTGCGGGCGGGCGGCCTCGCGCACGGCGTTGGCCAGCGCCTCCAGGTCGTCGCTGCTGCGGCGCAGCGGCCCGGCCTCGGCGGCGAGCCGGACGACCTCCCAGCCGCGCGGGGCGGTGAGGCGCTCGGCGTGCTCGGCGCACAGGTCGTAGCAGTGCGGCTCGGCGTAGGTGGCGAGCGGGCCGAGGACGGCGGTGGAGTCCGCGTAGACGTACGTCAGCGTCGCGACGGCCGGCCGGCCGCACGCGGTCCGCGAACAACGACGTACAGAGCTCACGAGGGTGGACGGTACCGCACTCCTCGCCGGGGAGCGAAGACCGCCTGCCCGGAAGGGGTGCCGTGTCGCACCGCGGGCGCCGGGGCCGCGTATCCAACGCCCCGTGCGATTCCCGGCCGGAGTGGTCCACTTCCGACCGTCCAAGGACTACCCTCGGCAGTGATATGGACAGCTCCGCACCGCAGTCATCGACAGGCCCGGCGCGCCGCCCCCGGCACCGCGACCGGCACGGGCGGGGCCTGCGCGGCCCGCTGGCGCCGCCCCAGGTGCCGATCTCGCTCACCCGCTCCGAACTGTTCGACGACTACGTGCGCGAGTCGGTGGAGCGCCTCGAACGGCGTTGGCCGCAGTTGATCGAGGTGGAGTTCGCCGTCCAGGAGGTGCCGCTGCACGAGCCGGACGGCGCCGACGCCGAGGACGGCGTGCCGCTGGGGCGGGTGTCGCCCGGCAAGCAGGGGCACAAGAGCCAGATCGTGGTGTACCGGCGGCCGGTGGAGATCCGGGCGAAGACCCGGGAGGACCGCGCGGCGCTGGTGCACGAGATCCTGATCGAGCAGGTCGCCGAGCTGCTGGGGCTGTCCCCGGACGCCATCGACCCGCGCTACGACGAGGACTGATCCCTCCGGGGCGGCACCAAGGGTGCCGCCCCGTCGGCTGCTCAGCGCAGGACGACGCCCGGATCCTGGCCGGCCTGCGGGACCTTGACGGTGCTGCGGTCGTCGCGCAGCACCTGGACGGTGAACATCGGCACGTCCTTGGCCGGCAGGGAGAGCATCCGGGCGGCCACCACCGGGCCGCCGGAGACGGTCTCCGCGGTGAGCGCGAAGACGCCGTTCAGCCCGGCGGGCTCGGGCGCCGGGAGGGCGACCGTGCCGCCGGCCGGGACCTGGACCTCCTTGGTGGCCGGGGTGCCGCCGCCGCTGCCGGCCGAGGCGGTGACCCGGACGGTGGCGGCCTCGCCGCTGGAGGTCAGGTAGAGCGTGGAGGCGCCGGCCCGGTTGTCGGCGACGGTGGCGCGGGCTCCGACCGGGTTGCTGCCGGTGAGCCAGGCCGCGTCGGTCTTGCCGCCGGCCGCCGCCCGGTCGATCCGCAGTCCGGCCACGATCGGGGGGCGGTGCTTGTCGTCGCTGGGCGACAGCCGCAGCCCGGCGACCTCGTCGCGGGTGACCTTGCCGAGGTCGACGGCGGCCACCATGCCCGCCTTGACGTGGATCGACTCGTTGCCGGCCGGGCTGAACCAGCCGTTCTTGCCGGACAGCTGGATCTTCAGGTCGGCGTCGTCCTCCGGCGGCGCCCAGACCACCAGGCGGGCGGAGGCGGTGTCGGCGGGCAGGCCGGGCAGCACCTGGACGGGGGCCGGGTCGGCCGAGGCCGGGATCCAGTCCGCGCCCTTGCCGCCGTCGGCGGCGTGCAGCGCGGCGCCGACCCGTCCCGAGCGCACCACCACGTGCACCGCGAGGTCGGCGACCGCGCCCTTGCTGATGGTCGACAGCAGGACGGCCTGGGAGCTGCCGGGCGCGACGGTGATCCCGTTGGCCGAGTCGTTGTCGATCAGGCCCTTGTCGCCGTACAGCTTGATGTCCACCACCGCGGCGGAGGACTCGGTGTTGACCAGGCTGACGTAGTCGACCCGGTCGCCGGCGGTGCTGGCCCCGGCGAACCAGAAGCCGGTCCCGGCCGGGGCGCAGGTGAGGCCGGACAGGCCGAGGCCGCGCTGCTCGGTGACCACCGTGGTCTGGGTGACGGTGAAGCCGGGGGCGAGGGCGCCGGTGGCGACCGCCCCGGTGCCGGGCGCGGCGTCGCCGTTGGCGGCCGGGCCGGTGGCCGGGGTTCCGGGCTTGGGCACCGTCAGCCGGGCGTCGGCGGGCGCCGCGTTCTTGTCCTGGGCCGGGGCGGCGGGGGCGCCCGAGCCGGTCGGGGCCGGGGCGGCGGGGGCCGCCGGGGTCGCCGGGGGGGCGGTCGGCTGGGCGGCGGGCACGGCCGGCGCGGCCGCGTCGGAGAGCCAGCCGGCCCCGCCGGTGGCGGAGCCCGTCCCGGGCGGGGTGTAGGCGGTGAGCGTGGTCGAGCCGGTCAGGCTCTGGATCGGCTGCGGGCAGACCACCGAGGTCCGCTCGACCTGCTCGGTGGTGGGGGCGGCTCCGGTGGCCGCCTTGGCCGGGGCGGCCGGCGGGCGCACCTCGGCGATCCCGAACACCGCCGCGAGCACCACGGCCGCGGCGAGCAGGGACGGGGTGGTCCTGGCCCCGCCGCCGGCCCCTGCGGCCCCCCCGGCGAACGGGCTGCGGCTGCGGCCGGGTCGGGCGTCCGGGGCCGCCCCGGACGGCTCCGCCGCGAAGGCGGGCCCGGCCGGCCCGGCGGCCTCGCCGGCGCCGGACTTCTTCCTGAATGCGGGCTTCTTCATCGCGGGTCAGCTCCCCGATCCGTGCTGGTGCGGGTACCGGCCGGGGCCGTTGGGGTCGTTCGGGTCGTAGTAGGGCTCGCCCTGCTGCTGGCCCGGCAGCCAGGGCTGCTGCTCCGGCCGCTGCTGGTGGCCGTCGTACCCGTGGGCGTCGTAGCCGTACGGCTGCTGCTGTTCGGGCTGGTACGGCTGCTCGTAGCCCTGCGGCCGGGTGCCGTCGTACCCGTGGTTCTCGTAGCCGTGGGCGTCGTAGCCCTGGCCGCCGTACGGCGCGGCGACCGGCTGCTGGGCCGCGTACTGGTCGTAGCTGTACGGGTCGGCCTGCTGGTACGCCTGGTACGGGTCGGTGTACTGCTCGGCGTCCTGGATGGCGGCGGCCGCCTGGACGGCTCCGGTCACCGGCTCGCCGGCGGGCCGCGCCGGGATCGCGCCCGGCCGGTCGTACACCCCGGACTCGTCGGCACCGCCCTCGGCGCCGTCCGCGCCCTCGCCGCCCTCGCCGCGCTCGGCCATCCGGCGGGCCCGGCGGCTGCCGGGGGCGGGGGCCTGCGCCTGGGCGGCGGCGGCCAGCGCGGCGGCGGCGACGGCCTCCTCGGGCAGGTCGTCGTCCTTGTGGCTGCGGCGGCCGGGCAGGGCCAGCACGAGGATGGTGAGGCCGAGCAGCACCTGGGCCCAGATCCAGCCGGTGTGGGCGGCTCCGCCCTCCCGGGTGACGGTCAGCTTGCCGCCGGCGGCCGGGAGCTTGAAGCCCTGCGCCCAGCCGTCGACCGTGGTGGGCTCCAGCGCGGTGCCGTCCACGGTGGCCTTCCACTCCGTGGCGGCGGACTCGGCGAGCCGCAGCACCCGGCCGTCCGGACCGGCCGGGACGGTGGCGGACAGGTCGCGGGCCCCGGACGGGACGACCACCGGGTTGGCGCCCGGGGCGGTGATCACCGCGCGGACCGCGGGGGTGCCGTTGACCTGCCAGAGCGCGGCGGCGCCGTCCTGGTTGGCCTTGACCAGGCCGGGGGTGGTGTCCAGAACGTCCTTGAAGACGTCGATCACCGGCTGCTGGACCAGCACGTAGGCGATGCCGTAACCGGCCAGCGCGCTCGCCTGGTCGGCACCGGACCCGGCCAGCAGGCTGCCGACCATCTTGTTCAGGCCGTCCTGGGTGCCGGTCGCCGGGTCGACGGTGGACTCGGCTTGGCCGAGCGTCAGCCCGGCGCCGCGCAGCACGGTGTAGCGGACCGCGCCGCCGCTCTTCTCCCCGGTGACGACCAGGGTGCGGGCCCGGTCGGTGGTGCCGGCCTCCTCGGCGATGAACGCGGGGACCTGGTCGGCCTGGCCGCGGTGCAGCGGGCCGCCGGCGCCGGTCAGCGCCCACCACAGGCCGGTGCCCAGCGGCGCCAGCACGGCCGTGGCCACCACCAGGGCGGCCACCGGCTGGCGCCAGCCGAAGGCGATCCCGGCCACGCGGGCGTTGGCGCCGTCGGCGCCGATCGCGGCGGCGGCCAGCAGGGCGATGCCGGCGATCAGGGTGGCCGGACCGGCCCAGGCGGGCACCGCCGGGCCGCCGGAGGCCGGGGTGACGGAGGTGCCCGCCACCGCGACCGAGAAGACCAGGCCGGCACCGGCCGCACCCCAGGCGACGAGGACCGCGCGGCGGCGGTCGGCGCGCAGCAGCGCGGCCAGCGCGGCGAGCACGACACCCGCCGAGAGCCAGATCGGCGGCACCCCGGCGCCGCCCGGGTTGACCAGCAGCAGGCCGGCCGCGCTCGCGCCGCTGCCGTGCAGGCCGGGCAGCCCGGCCTCCAGCAGCAGCCGCTGCGGGTGCGACAGCACCGCGAGCGACCACGGCGCCAGCACCACGACGGGCACCGACAGGATCACCAGGACGCGCAGGCCGAGCAGGCGCAGCGCCGCGCCACCGGAGCCGAAGGCGCCGCCGCGCAGCACCGCGACGACCAGCATCGCCAGGCAGAGCGGCACCGCGAGCGCCCAGGTCAGCGGGACGAAGGCGGTGGCCAGGGTGAGCAGCAGGACGGCCATCCAGACCGGGCGCCAGCCCGGGCGGGCGCCCTTGGCGGCGCTCTCGTCCCGGATGCCGAGGCCGGCCGCGATGGCGGCGGCGCGGGCCAGCGGCGGCAGCAGCACGGCGAGCACGGCGGTGCCGATCCGGCCCTGGGCGAGCGCGCCGGTCGCGGCGGGCAGCAGCGCGTAGGTGGCGCTGGCCCAGGCGCGGACCACCTTGGAGTCCAGCAGCGGCCGGGACACCAGGTAGGCGCTGACCGCGGCCAGCGGGACGGCGAGCACCACGATCAGGGTGAGCGCGAGGTCGGCGTGGTCGAAGAGCAGCCAGGAGAGCACGGCCAGCACGCCAAGGTACGGCGGCGCGGCGGCGGTGGAGCCGGTGCCGACCGGGTGCCAGGCGTCCGCGTACATCGACCAGAGGCCGCCGGCCCCGTCGGCCGCGGGCAGCAGGGCGCCGCCGAACAGCTCACCGCTGCCGAACAGGCCGCGGCAGGCGATCAGGGCGAACACCAGCACGGCCGCGAACAGCACCGGCGCCGGGCGCCGGGCGAGCTTCTTGAGCAGCGCGAACTGCTCGACGACCAGGTCCTCGGCGTCCTCGTCGCCGCCGGCCTCGGCCGAGCCGTGCCGGCCGCTGTCGTCGCCGCCCCCTATCCCGAGCGAGCCGACGACGCCCTCGACCGCCAGCCGGGTGGTGGCGCCGGGGGCCGGGAAGAGCGTGCGGTCGTCCAGGGCGTCCGCCGCCCGGGACCGGGCACGGCGCTTGCGCGCGGCCAACAGCCGTGGGAAGCGGACGAGTTCGTGGCCGAGGCCGGCGAGTTCGTCGAAGGCCTGGCGCGGGTCCTTGCCGAGCAGGTTGGTGACGGCCCGCAGCAGGGTGCCGAGCACCAGCCGCAGCAGGACGTAGGGGAAGAGCGCGCCCTTGCAGTTGGTGAGCAGGGTGTAGACCGCGCCGGCCTTGTCCACCCGGTGCGGGTGGGAGGGGCCGCAGTCGATCGCGCGGCGCTCGCGGGAGGACGCCTCGGCGTGCCGCAGCACGGCGTCGGGGGCGACCACCACGCGGTGGCCGGCGGCGTTGACCCGCCAGCAGAAGTCGGTGTCGTCCCGCATCAGCGGGAGGGCCCTGTCGAAGCCGCCGAGCTCCTCGAAGACGTCCCGGCGCACCAGCATGCCCGCGCTGGAGACGGCGAGCACCGGGCGGACCTGGTCGTGCTGGCCCTGGTCCTGCTCGCGGCGGTCCAGGCCGGTCCAGCGGCGGCCGGAGTGGGCGATGGTGACGCCGACCTCCAGCAGCTGGCGGCGGTCGTACCAGCTGCGCAGCTTGGGGCCGACCACGGCGGCGCTGGAGGTGGAGTCGGCGACCTGGAGCAGCCGGCGCAGCGCGTCGGTCTGCGGTTCGCAGTCGTCGTGCAGCAGCCAGAGCCATTCGACCGGCCGGGTCTCGCGGGGGCCGCCGCGGCCGAGGTCGTCCTCCTGGGCGAGCGGGTCGCCGAAGTCGTCCCAGCCGCCGGTGACCGGGTCGTAGCCGGACGGGTCGAGCCGGTACGGCAGGTCTTCCGGTCGCAGGGGCGCGCTGCTCGACACGGCCTCGGCGACGGCGGTGCCGAAGCCGGCCCGGCGGCCGAGGACCAGCGGGCCGCTGTCCGGCAGCCAGTCGGCGAGGGTGTCGGCGAGCAGTTGCGGAGAGTTGTCGGTGGATCCGGTGTCGACGGCGAGGATCCGCTGGACCTGGCGGTCCTGACCGAGCAGGCCGGCCATGGCCTGCGGCAGCCAGCGGGCGCCGTCGTGCGAGACGATCACGGCGGTGACCAGGTGGCGCGGGTAGGCGGGCGGCCGGGAAGCGGTGGAGCCGCTCTGGTGGCTGTAGACGGTCATCGCGTGCGCGGGCCCCAGTTCTCGGTGGACACAGCCGGTGAACGGCAACCGGATGGCGCACCACACTAACGGCTCCGGGTGGCCGCTTCGTCCGGGGTGTGCGTGCGGAGACCGTGAAGGGGGCCCCGGGAACACGAAAGCGCCCCACCATCGCGGTGAGGCGCCCGTACGGCTGTGCGGCTGTCCGTCGCTGTCGAAGGGTCAGCGAGGGTCGGGGCCGCCCGTCAGACCGCGCTCTTCTTGAGCCGGCGGCGCTCGCGCTCGGAGAGACCGCCCCAGATGCCGAAGCGCTCGTCATTGGCGAGCGCGTACTCCAGGCACTCGGAGCGGACCTCGCAGGCGAGGCAGACCTTCTTGGCCTCGCGGGTCGAGCCGCCCTTCTCGGGAAAGAAGGACTCGGGGTCGGTCTGGGCGCACAACGCGCGCTCCTGCCAGCCGAGTTCCTCCTCGTCCTCCGCGATGCCGTCCCCGATCAACAGCTCAAAGAGCTCGCTCATGTGGCGCGCCTCCTCTGCCCCTACTTGGCGTCCCCGTGGTTGCCGTTGCCTCGTGCGGCCGACGACACGAGTGAAATTACAGTTGCGTCACTCTGGCCCAGTCAAGCCGAGCTCTGGTATTGGGGCCGGGATTCACTCCCTGGCACCAAGCCGTTACGAATAGTGTACATATCCGGACACATCGGACCTTCTGCCTCAAGGTCCTGAACAGTGCCGAACCATCCGCAACCATTCAGCAGGTGACGCCCGGTCACCGCCACAGGCCGGTCATCGGGCTGCCTTCCCGGCGATCTTCCCATCGAAACATAGAGAGTGATGAATCACCCCATCAGGGAAAGATCCGGACCTAACCCCCTCGAATGCCGCATCCTTTGGTTTGACACCGCCCTCGCGGATGCGGTGTCCTTGCTTCTATGTCAGAGTTCGCCAGCCCCCGGAGCGGTTCCACCCTCCGCCGTGCCGTGAACTCTTGTTGTCGCCTCTGTTCCTGCTGTATCTAGGCGCCCGCGTCCCACCGCGCGCCGCCCCCAGGAAGCACAGAGGCCGCCCGCGATTCCCGTCCCAGGACATCCGGATCCGGCCGATCCCACGAACCGGCCGACTCCTCCGAGGACGACTCCCGTGCGCATGATCCGCATCCGCAAGCGGAACCGCGACCGCAACAAGCTCGCCCACCGCGGCCCCGCCACCGCCCCCGCCGGCACCCCCGCCGGCCCCCGGACCCGCCAGTGGGCCGACGGCCTCAGCGACGTCTCCATCGCCGGCGACCCGCTCGCCTTCCCGCACCTGGCCCGCACCGACCTGCCGGCCCACCCCACCACCGTCGCCGGGTACGCCCGGCTGGTGCGCGAGATCGCCGCCGACCGCACCCGTTGGGAGCCGCTCGTCCGCTACGACGCGCTGACCCGCTGGTACGCCCGGCTGGAGACCGGCCCCGGCTACGAGGTCTGGCTGCTCAGCTGGCTGCCCGGCCAGTCCAGCGGCTTCCACGACCACGGCGAGTCCTCCGGCGTGATGAGCGTCGTCAAGGGCGAGCTGATCGAGCGCTCCCTCACGCACGCGGGCGAGGGCGCCCGCGCCCTGCGGCCCGGCGGGCAGCGCGTGTTCTCCTCCGGCTACCTGCACGAGGTCGTCAACGGCACGCTCGAACCCGCCGTCTCCATCCACCTCTACACCCCGGGCCTGACCGAGATGAACCAGTACGGCGCCGCCGCCGTCCCCGAGCAGCACCCCGAGCAGCAGGCACAGGCCGGGTCGCACTGATCCCGGGCTGACGGAGGGTCCGACCGTGGCAGGATGAGTCCCATGCGCATCGTGGCACTGGCAGGCGGAATCGGCGGGGCGCGCTTCCTGCGCGGACTCCGCGCGGCGGTCGGACCGCAGGACGAGATCACCGTCATCGGCAACACCGGCGACGACATCCACCTCTACGGCCTCAAGGTCTGCCCCGACCTCGACACCGTGATGTACACCCTCGGCGGCGGCATCCACGAGGAACAGGGCTGGGGCCGGACCGACGAGACCTGGTCCATCAAGGCCGAGATGAAGGCGTACGGCGTCGGCCCCGAGTGGTTCGGGCTCGGCGACCGGGACTTCGCCACCCACCTCGTGCGCAGCCAGATGCTCACCGCCGGGTACAGCCTCACCCAGGTCACCGAGGCGCTGTGCGTGCGCTGGAAGCCGGGCGTGCGGCTGCTGCCGATGAGCGACGACCGGGTCGAGACCCACGTGCGGATCACCGACGAGCAGGGCACCCGGGCGATCCACTTCCAGGAGTACTGGGTCAAGCTGCACGCCGCGGTGGACGCCGAGGCGGTCGTCGCGGTCGGCGCGGACACCGCCAAGCCCGCGCCCGGCGTGCTGGAGGCGATCGCCGGGGCGGACGTCATCCTCTTCCCGCCGTCCAACCCGGTGGTCTCGATCGGCACCATCCTCGCCGTCCCCGGCATCCGGGAGGCGGTCGCCGCCGCGCCCGCGCCCGTCGTCGGGCTCTCCCCGATCATCGGCGGGGCGCCGGTGCGCGGCATGGCCGACAAGGTGCTCGCCGCCGTCGGCGTCGAGGCCACCGCAGAGGCGGTCGCGCTGAACTACGGCAGCAGGGCGGCGCTGCCAAGCGGCCCGGGCGAGAGCGGCGACGGGCGAGGGGCGGGCCTTCTCGACGGGTGGCTGGTCGACAGCGCCGACGAGGCCTCGGTGGCCGCCGTCGAGGCCGCCGGGATCGCCTGCCGGGCCGTCCCGCTGCTGATGACCGACACCGAGGCCACCGCCGAGATGGCGCGCACCGCGCTGGCGCTGGCGGAGCAGGTGCGGAAGTGACGCTGGAGGTCCTCGGAGTCGGCGGCATCCCCGAGATCGAGGCGGGGGCGGACCTGGGCGAGCTCATCGCCAAGGCGGGGACGTACCAGGACGGCGACATCCTGCTGGTCACCTCGAAGATCGTCAGCAAGGCCGAGGACCGGCTGCTGCACGCCACCGACCGCGAGGACGCGATCGACGCCGAGACCGTCCGACTGGTCGCCCGGCGCGGACCGATCCGGATCGTGGAGAACCGCAACGGCTTCATCATGGCCGCCGCCGGGGTCGACGCCTCCAACACCGCCCCCGGCACCGTACTGCTGCTGCCCGAGGACCCGGACGCCTCCGCGCGGGCGCTGCGGGCCCGGCTCCAGCAGCTCACCGGCCGCCGGCTCGCCGTCGTCGTCACCGACACCTTCGGACGGCCCTGGCGCAACGGGCTGACCGACGTCGCGATCGGCGCCGCGGGCCTCTCCGTCCTGGAGGACCACCGGGGCCGCACCGACAGCCACGGCAACCGGCTGGAGATGACCGTCACCGCGACGGCCGACGAACTCGCCGCCGCCGCCGACCTGGTGAAGGGCAAGGCCACCGGCGTCCCGGTGGCGGTCGTGCGCGGACTCGGGCACCTCGTCACCGCCGAGGACGGCGAGGGCGTCCGGCCGCTGGTCCGGCCCTCCGTCGACGACATGTTCCGGCTCGGCACCTCCGAGGCGCTGCGGCAGGCCGTCACCCTGCGGCGCACCGTCCGCTCCTTCACCGCGGAACCGGTCGACCCGGCGGCCGTCCGCCGCGCCGTCGCCGCCGCCGTCACCGCGCCCGCCCCGCACCACACCACGCCGTGGCGGTTCGTGCTGCTGGAGTCGGCGGACACCCGGGTGCGGCTGCTCGACGCGATGCTCGCCGCCTGGCAGCGCGACCTGCGCGAACTCGACGGCTGGGACGAGGCGAGGATCGCCCGGCGCACCGCCCGCGGCAACGTCCTGCGCGACGCCCCCTACCTGGTGGTGCCCTGCCTGGTGACGGACGGCTCGCACGACTACCCCGACCCGCGCCGGGCCACCGCCGAACGGGAGATGTTCACCGTCGCCGTCGGCGCCGCCGTGCAGAACCTGCTGGTCGCGCTCACCGGCGAGGGCTACGGCTCCGCCTGGGTCTCGTCCACCATGTTCTGCCGCGACACCGTGCGCGAGGCGCTGGACCTCCCGGACGACTGGGACCCGATGGGCGCCGTCGCCGTCGGCCGCCCCGCCGAGCCGCCGAAGGCCCGCCCGGAGCGCGGCGCCGACACCTTCATCGCGGTGCGGTAGGGATGCTCAGAGACCGCGGTAGACGTCCCGGCGATTGCCGACGTGAACGACGAGGATCACCAACACGTCGCCGCGCACCTGATAGATCACCCGGAAATCACCGACCCTGAGCCGGTAGAGGTCATCGTTGCCGGCCAGCTTCTTGACGTCGGGTCCGTCGACGAACGGGTCGTCCCCCAGCTCGGTGAGGGCGGTGAGGATACGCATCACCTCAAGCCGACCGATCCCGCGCAGCTGGCGCCGGGCATGCGAGGTGAAGCCGAAGGCGTACTTCACACAGCGCTCCCGGCGGAGTCCGCAGGCGATCCGAACAAGTCCGCCAGCAGCTCGGCCATGGTGACGGTCGGATCGTCCAGGTGCTTCCGCGCCTCACGCGCGGCGAGTTCATCCGCCGCATCCTCTATGGCGTCGAGAATCTCGATCGGCACGACCGCTCCGACGCGCTCGCCCTTGCGCGTGATCACGGTGATCTCGCCGGCCTCGGCCTGGGTGACCACCTCCGCAAGGCGTGCCCGCAGTTCCCGGATGTTCAGCGCGTCGGTCATGACTCAAGCGTACACATGAACGTGTACACCATGAGGGGTTTCCGGGTCAGCGGCGGCGGTGGTCGTTGGGGGTCAGGCGCGGGCCGTAGCGGGGGGCGTGGACGCCGGTGGCCAGCAGCAGGCGGCAGACGCGGTGGCGCTGGGGACGGTAGGGCTCCAGCAGCGCCAGCATCTGGGCGTCGTCGCTGCGGGGGCGGCCGGCCAGGGCCCAGCCGACCAGATCGGGCAGGTGGAAGTCCCCGACCGAGACCGCGTCCGGATCGCCGTTGCTGCGCTGCAGGGTCTCGGCGGCCGTCCAGACCCCGATGCCCGGGACGGCGGTGAGGCGGGCGAAGGCCTCCTCGTGGCCCATCGCCGAGGCCTCCTCCAGCCGCGGCGCCAACCGGACCGCGCGCATGATCGTCGCCGAGCGCTTCGGGTCCACGCCCGCCCGGTGCCACTCCCAGCTCGGCACCAGCGCCCACTCGCGGGCCGACGGTGCCACCCGCATGCCCTCGGCCGGGCCCGGCGC
This sequence comes from Kitasatospora sp. NPDC054768, assembly GCF_053612025.1. Lineage (NCBI taxonomy): Bacteria > Bacillati > Actinomycetota > Actinomycetes > Kitasatosporales > Streptomycetaceae > Kitasatospora > Kitasatospora sp. NPDC054768. The sequence goes on along the minus strand of NZ_JBSHBN010000164.1, from coordinate 2,999 downwards.
CGGGGTGCCGAAGTCCCGCAGCAGGGTGCGCCAGGCGCGGTAGGCCTCGTCGGTGGTGACCTTCTGCTCCAGGATCGCCGGGACCAGCGACTCCAGCACCAGACCGGTCCTGGCCAGCCGGACCCCGGCGGTACGGCGCTGGGCGTCCCGCAGCGGGCCGGGCGGCAGGACCAGCGCCTCCGGGGCGTCGTCGGCGCCGAGCAGGGTGGGGAGGCGGTCGAGGAGCCAGTCCGCGCCCGGGCCCCAGGCGCTCGCCTCGACCTCGCCGGCGGCCGGACGCGGCAGCACCCGCAGGGTGCCGATGCCGGCCGGGGTGCGGGAGGCGCGCCAGACGGCGCCGTCACCGGTGCTGCGGTACGCCGGATCGGCGGGGCCCCGGCGCAGCGGGAGCAGGGTGCGGGCCACGTCCAGCGGGAAGCCCGGGCGCCAGCGCCGTACCGCTTCCACCGCTGTCGCCTCCCGCGTCGCCTCCGGACATGAACGATACGCGCGGGGTCGGACGGGCCCGGGGCGGCACCGGCCGGACGCGGCGAGGGGTCAGCGGGTCTGGAGGAGGGCGGCCGCGGTGCGCAGGGCGGGGAGCAGGGCGTAGAGGGCGTTGCCCGGGCACTCGGTGGCGACGGCGTCACGGTGTCCGGAGACGGCGTCGAACTCGACGACGCTGCCCCTGGGGTAGCGGCTGGCGCCCGAGGAGGAGGTGAGCTTGGTACGGCCGTCGGCGGGTTGGGCTTCGAGGCCGAGCTTCCAGGCGGCGAGCGCGGCGAGGCCGTCGACGAGCGGCTGGGGCGGCCGGCCGTCGACGTAGGTGCCGAGCGCGGCGATGCCGGAGGAGTCGGCGTTGAAGCCGAGGGTGTGGGCGCCCTGGACGGGCCGCTCGACCCCGCCCGCCCGGCCCTCGTAGACGGTGCCGCAGCGGTCGACCAGGAAGTTGTAGCCGATGTCCCGCCAGCCGTTGGTCTTCACGTGGTACTGGTAGATCGCCCGGATCACCCGGGGGGCGTCGGCGCAGGCGTAGTCCGTGGCGGTGTCGGTGTGGTGGACGAAGACCTCGCGGACCGGGCCGGTGTACACGAAGTCCCGCTCGCGCAGTGACTCGTCGGCCCCCCAGCCGGCCCGGGTGACGATCGTCGGGCGCGGAGCCTGACCCTTGGGCCCCGGCTCGGTGGACGGCCCCGTCGGCGGGTCCGCGGGCGACTCCGTCGGTGACCCGGTTGTCGGGTCCGTCGGCGGATTCACGGGAGGCCCGGTCGGCGGATCCGTCGGCGGGTTGGCGGGCGGGTCCGTCGGCGGGTTGGCGGGAGGCCCGGTCGGCGGATCCGTCGGCGAGGCCGTCGGCGGATTCACGGGAGGCCCGGTCGGCGGGTCCGTCGGCGGGTTGGCGGGCGGGTCCGTCGGCGAGGCCGTCGGCGGGTCAGTCGGCGAGGCCGTCGGCGGGTCCGTCGACGGCCCGGTCGGCGGCTCCGCGGGCAGGGTCCGTACGCCCGCCGGGGCGGCCCCGTTCCCCGGGTCGACCAGGTCGAGCCGCAGCCCGGCCGGGACTCCGGCGGGCCCGGGCCGGACCTCCACCGCGACGCCGTCGCTGCGGCCGGTCCAGAGCGGGGCGGTGGCGCCGTGCGCCGGGTGGTCGGGACCGGCCTCCAGCCGGTGCCAGGCACTCCAGCGGCCGGTGGCAGCGTCCCGGGTGCGGACCCGGACCACCGCCCCGGCGAGGGCGTCCGCCGGGCCGTCCCAGCCCAGGCCGAGGAGTTCGAACGGTCGGGTGCCGCGCGCGGCGAGGCCGGTCCCGGCGGGCAGCGGGAGGGTGGTGGTCGAGCCGCCGCCGGTGAACTCGCGGCGCTGCGGCGTCGGCGAGGGGGTCGCGGTGGCGGCGGGTTGGAGCAGGAGGGCGGCGGTGCATCCGGCGAGCAGGGCGGCCGGGAGTGAGAGGCGCATAAACCGGATCGTCGCCGCAAACCGGACCGCCCGCCACGCCGCTCCGCGCCCGTTCGGCCGCCCCTCCCGGCCTCCCACCCGAAGGCCGTAGGCTGGGGCGCACCATGACTGCGCCTTTCGCTGCCGATGCCCGCACCCCCGTCGAGCTGCTGCACGCATTCCTGCGCGGCGGCACCCCTTCGGTCGATCCCGCGGCCCCGCTGGTCACCTTCTACGACGACGCCACCGGCGAACGGGTGGAGCTCTCCGCCCGCACCTTCGACAACTGGGTCGCCAAGACCGCCAACCTCCTCCAGGACGAGCTGAACGCCGGCCCCGGTGACCGGGCGGCGCTGCTGCTGCCCGCCCACTGGCAGAGCGCCGTCTGGCTGCTGGCCTGCTGGTCGGTCGGGGTGGCGGCGGTCCCGAGCGGTGACCCGGCCGCCGCCGACCTGGTGGTCAGCGGCCCGGACGGGCTGGAGGCCGCCCAGGCCTGCGAGGGCGAGCGGGTCGCGCTCGCCCTGCGCCCGCTCGGCGGCCGCTTCCCGCAGCGTCCGGAAGGGTTCCTGGACTACGCCGCCGAGGTGCCCGGCCAGGGCGACCGCTTCGCGCCGTACTCCCCCGTCGCCCCGGACGGGCAGGCGCTGGAGACCGCGGTGGACGGGCTGCCGCTGAAGCTGACGGGCGAGCAGACCGTGGCGCTGGCCCGGGAGGGCGCGGCGCGGCTCGGCCTGAAGCCCGGTGACCGCGTCCTGTCCACCCTCGCGTACGACGACTGGGCCGGTCTGGAGGCCGGTTTGCTGGCGCCGCTGGCGGCCGGTGCCTCGGTGGTGCTGTGCCGCAATTCGCAGGCGCTGGACGCCGGGCAGTGGGAGAAGCGGACGGAATCCGAACGGGTGACACTGCGCCTCGGCTAACGCCCGGCGCGGGCCCGGCGGGTAGGGATCGCTGCCATGGCCGAGGACGACACCGCGCACCCCCCGACCGGCACTCCCCCGGCGAACGGCCCCGCACAGGACGATCCGCCGACCGACACCCCTCCCGACGGGGCCGGACGCCCGCGACGGCGCCGGCGGTGGTTGATGATC
>NZ_JBSHBN010000163.1:0-21036 GCF_053612025.1 Kitasatospora sp. NPDC054768 | reverse complement strand
ACCGAGGGGAGCCCCGCCGCCGTGCGGTCGACGACCGGAAGACCTAGATGAACTCGGCCAGCTCGCGCAGCAGCGCGGCCTTCGGACGGGCACCGGTGATGGACTTCACCGGCTCGCCGTCCTTGTAGACGATCAGGGTCGGGATCGAGATGACGCCGTACTTGGCGGCGGTCGCCTGGTTGGCGTCCACGTCCAGCTTGGCGATGGTCAGCTTCTCGCCGTGCTCGGCCGCGATGTCGTCCAGGACCGGGGCGACCTGGCGGCACGGGCCGCACCAGGTGGCCCAGAAGTCGACCAGTACGGGCTTCTCGCTCTTCAGGACGTCCTGCTCGAACGTCGCGTCGGTGACGGTGGTGGTGGCGCCGGCCACGGGAACTCCTCGGGTTCGGACGGAGGGGGGCTGCTGCCAGGAGAACAACGGGTGGGCCCGTTCTGTTTCTGCCCGGCCGGGGCGGGGGTGTTTCACGTGGAACACCCCCGTGGGGCGGAGGGGGGCTCAGACCGCGACGGCGGCCTTGGCCTCCAGGTCGTCCAGCGCGGCCAGGTAGCGCTCGGCGTCCAGGGCGGAGGAGCAGCCGGTGCCGGCGGCGGTGATGGCCTGGCGGTAGGTGTGGTCCACGACGTCGCCGGCGCCGAAGACGCCCGGGATGTTGGTCCGGGTCGAGGGGGCCTCGACCTTGAGGTAGCCCTCGGCGTCCAGGTCCAGCTGGCCCTTGAAGAGCTCGGTGCGCGGGTCGTGGCCGATCGCGATGAACAGACCGGTGACGGCCAGCTCGCGGGTCTCGCCGGTCGTGGTGTCGCGCAGGGTGACACCGCTGAGCTTCGGGTCGCCGTGGATGGCCTCGACCGCGCTGTCCCACTCGAAGCGGATCTTCGGGTCGGCGAAGGCGCGCTCCTGCATCGCCTTGGAGGCGCGCAGGGTGTCCCGGCGGTGGATGATCGTGACGCTCCTGGCGAAGCGGGAGAGGAAGGTCGCCTCCTCCAGGGCGGTGTCGCCGCCGCCGACCACTGCGATGTCCTGGTCGCGGAAGAAGAAGCCGTCGCAGGTGGCGCACCAGGAGACGCCACGGCCGGAGAGCTTGTCCTCGTTCGGCAGACCGAGCTTGCGGTGCTGGGAGCCGGTGGTGACGATCACGGCGCGCGCCTGGTGCACGTTGCCCTCGGAGTCGGTGACGGTCTTGATGTCACCGGTGAGGTCGACCGCGACGATGTCGTCGGGGATCAGCTCGGCGCCGAAGCGCTCGGCCTGGGCCCGCATGTTGTCCATCAGCTCGGGGCCCATGATGCCGTCCCGGAAGCCCGGGAAGTTCTCGACCTCGGTGGTGTTCATGAGCGCACCACCGGCGGTCACGGCCCCCTCGAAGACCAGCGGCTTGAGGGAGGCACGGGCCGTGTAGAGCGCGGCCGTGTACCCGGCCGGGCCGGAACCGATGATGATCACGTTACGGACGTCGCTCACTGCTTCTCCTGGTTCGCATCGCGACCCGCGTTTGCTGCGGGGAGGGCGGTCCTGCTCCGCCGCCCGGGACAACGACTGACCAGTGTCTCGCATTCCCAGGCGGATCAGTACCAGGCGCCCGAAGTCCGGAAGCGGCGTGCCGCCGTCGGCGTGGATCGCATGGGAACCGCCGGTCAGCGACTGGGAACGGCCTGGTGCAGGACGACCGGGCCGCAGTCGGGGGAGCGCAGGTAGACGTCGACGGAACCGGGGCGGCCGGGCAGGGAGTAGACCAGGACGTCGACCGGGGCGCCGTGGTAGCTGCCCCGGTCGGTGGCCAGCGGGGTGCCGGAGGCGGGTGCCGGGCAGCCCGGGCCGCTGGGGGAGGCGGGGGAGGGCGAGTCGGGCTCCGGGCGGCCGCCGTCGGCGGGCAGGGCCCCCTCGGACTGGGCGGGCCCGGTGGCCAGCAGTCCCGGGACGTTCTTCGAGCGGGCCAGCAACTGTTGCACCTGGGCGGCGAGTTCGTCGTCGCGGTACTCGGTGCCGGCGCCCGCCGTGTGCGGGGCGCGGACATCGTGGCCGTCGGTGGTCACGGCCGGGGCGCCGCCCGCGGTGGCCGCCACCGTGCCGGACCCGTCGTCGGGGTGGAGCAGCAGTGCCCCGCCGAGCCCGAGGGCGGCCAGGACGGCGGCCGTGCCGAGCAGCAGGGCGAACCGCCGCCGGCGGGGGCGGGCGCGGCCTGGCCCGCCGGCCGAGCCGGACCGGCCGGCGGGTCGGTCGCCGGATTGGGCCACCGGCCGGGAGGCGGCGGAGGAGGGCGTGACGGGCGCCGTGGCGGCACGCGCGGACCGGGCCGGGGCCTCGGCCCGGTGGTCGGCCGCGGGGGCCTCCTGGGCCGGTTCGACGGCCTCACGGCCGTTACCGGCGGTTGCGGCGGCGGCTGCGGCCTCGGCCAGCGCCGCGTCCAGCCGGGCGGCGACGTCGGCCGGCATCGGCGGGGTCTCGACGTCGCCGAGTATCGCCTGGACCTCGGCGAGGGCCTCGACGGTCTCCCGGCACTCGGCGCAGCCGTCCAGGTGCCGGCGCAGCGCCCCGATGGTGTCCGGGGACTCGATCAGTCCTTCGGCGAGGTCGGCCAGCCGCTCGACCGGGGGGTGGTCCTCGGCGGGGTCGGGGAAGGAGGGGTGGGCGTTCATCGGGTGCTCGCGTCTCCTTCCAGGACCGTCCGGCCGGTGCTCGGGCCCGCCCCTGTGACGGTGCCGGGCGGCTTCGGGTTCCCCCGGGTGTCGCGGCGCGGCGGGGCCGAGCCGCGGGCGGGCGGTGTTTCACGTGAAACATCGGGCTCGCACAGGTGCCGGACCAGGGGGAGGAGCCGGGCCCGGCCGCGCGCGCAGCGGCTCTTCACGGTGCCCACCGGAACGCCCAGCAGTTCGGCCGCCTCGGCCACCGGGTACCCCTGCATGTCGACCAGCACCAGTGCGGCCCGCTGCTCGGCGGGCAGCTCGGCGAGCGCCGCGGTCAGCTCGCGGTGCAGCTCGGCCCGGACCACCGGGAAGTCGGCCGGCTCGGCGCTGCCGACCAGGGTGTCCAGCCGCTGGGGGTCCTCGTCGAGCGGGGTGGTGCGGCGGGTGGCGCCGCGCCGGGCGCGGTCCAGGCAGGCGTTGACCACGATCCGGTGCAGCCAGGTGGTGACCGCCGAGCGGCCCTGGAAGCCGGCGGCGGCGCGGAAGGCGGAGACCAGGGCGTCCTGGAGGGCGTCGGCGGCCTCCTCGCGGTCGCCCAGGGTACGCAGGGCGACCGCCCAGAGCCGGTCGCGGTGGCGGTCCACCAGCAGACCGAAGGCCGCCGGGTCGCCGGCGACGTGCCGGGCGAGCAGCGTCGCGTCGTCCGTCGGGTGCGCGTCGTCCGCCACCGTCACCCCTCCCTCCCGGCCGCCGGTCCGTGCCGCGTCCGCGGTCGTCGGATCAGCCGGAGACCTTCACCTCGGCGACGTGGCCGCGGAACCTGCCGTCGGTATCCTTCGTCAGACCGGTCAGCCAGATCAAGAGGTACCGCGTGGTGACCGGGGAGTCGAGGGTGTACTCGACGTTGCTCCCGGTCTTCTTCCCGACGACGGTGAAGGCGTCCGGCTTGGCCTGCAGCGGGTTGGCGCCGGCGGCCGGGGTGGGCAGCCGCAGCTCCGCGGACTGCTCGCCGCCGGAGAACTGGACGTTCACCGAGGAGACCGGCTGCGGCGAGCCGAGGTCGATCAGCAGGCCGGTGCCCGACTTCAGCGCGGGCGGTTTGGCGCCGAACTGGTCGACGTACCAGCCGGTGGTCCACGAGGTGCTCAGGTCGCCGTCGATGGCCTTCCCGATGCTCTCGGTGCCCTCGGGCCCGTCGCCCAGGGGGTTGTAGGACTGCGCGTCCTTGACGGCCAGCGTCACCGGGTTGTGGGTGCTGGCCTGCGGGCTCGGCGCGGTGCTGCTGGTCGAGGGGGCCGGGGACGCGGTGGCCGACCCGGTGTGCCGCAGGCTGTCGACGAACTGCCAGGAGGCGACGCCGATCGCCCCCAGCGCGACCGTCCACGCGGTGGCCTTGACCACCCGGCGCAGCCGCCGCCTGGTGCGCCGGGAGGAGGTCGGGCGGGAGGAGGCCGGCAGCGGGGCGACGGTGGTGTCGGCGACCCGGGTCGGGTTGGGCGCGGTGGGCAGCGCGTGGGTGTTGTGCCGGGGCGGGACCGGGAAGGCGGGCAGCTCCGGTTCGGGCTGGCGGATCCGGGGCATCTGCGCGATCGCCCGGACCAGCTCCTCCGGCGTGGTGATCGGCTGGGCGTGGTGCGGCGGCTGGTCGAACAGGGCCCGCGCGGCGAGCTCGGACAGGCCCTTGTGGACCCCGGCGCGGACCTGGTCCGGCGCGGCGTTCTGGAGGCCCTTGGGCAGGCCCTGGAGGTCGTAGCGGTCCTCCGGGTACGGCCAGCGGTGGGTGAGCGCGGCGAACAGCAGTGCGCCGATCGCGCGGGTGTCCGCCCGCTGGGCGTCCTCGGCGTCCTCGGCGGGCAGCCCGCGCAGGGCGGCGTCCACCGCGATGCCGTTGATCCGGTACTGGCCGCTGTCGGTGCGCAGCACGCAGCGCGGGGTGAGCCGCAGGTGGGCCTGGCCGCGCCGGTGGGCGGCCGCGACGGCGTCGGCGACCTGGCGGACCATCTGGTACGCCTCGTGCGGCTCCATCGGGCCGTTGGCGAGCAGCCTGGCCAGGTCGGAGGAGTGCGGCAGCCACTCCCGGACGACGTAGACCAGCTCGCCCTCGTGGACGGCGTCCAGGACCTGGACGAAGCGCGGGTCGCCGAGCAGCGCGGCGGACTTGGCGGCCGCCACCACCTTGCGGGCCCGCTGGTGGCCGGAGGCCATCAGGTGGACGCCGACGGCCCGGCGCAGCTTCTCGTCGACGGCGCGCCAGCTGCTGAAGGTCTCGGTCTGGGAGATGCACTCCTCCAGCCGGTACCGGTGGCCGATCATGTCGCCGCTGCGGCGCTGCGGGGCGGGGAGGGTGCGCGGGAGGGTGGCGGTGTCGCGCGGGTCGACCGTGGGCTGCGGGTCGGTGGGGCGGCGCGCGGGGCGGGTGGGTTCGTCGGTGGGCTTCTTCCGGGGGGAGCCGGCGGCCAGTTCGGCGCGGAGCTCCTGCACGGAGAGCGGTGCGGTGATCTCCGAGGTCTCCTCGCCGGCGGGGGTGCCCGGTCCTGCGGCCGGTGCGTCGTCCCCGCTCTCGTCCTCGTCCTCGTCCTTGTCCGCGTCGGTGCGCCCGGGGACGGCGGCAGCGGTGGTGGCGCCCTCGCGGGCGTCCGCGGAGGTGCTCCCGCCGGCGTCCTGCGAGCCCGTGAGCTCGTCGATCGCCGCGGCCAGTGCGGCCTCGTCCGTCGCCGCGTCAGCTGCTGACGTGTCGACGACGGCCTTGGTGCCATCAGCCACCGTGGTCCTGCCTCCCCTTGTGTAGCCCCGGCCTGAGAGATTCGCTGGAGCCCGGGGGTCGGCGGCCCTGTGCTCCAGGACAATTGTGCCCACTCTTCTCCACCGGGTACGACCGCTGGGACGTCCGCTCGGTTGCACGCGGGTGGAGAGATGTGGTGCAGATTGGACACCGGGTCGCCATCCGACGGTCGGGCGGACCCGAACCAACCGGTGACCCAGCACTCGGCCGGACGAGCGGAGGAGCGTCTCGCACCGGTTGACGCCCGGTCAGGGCGTCCGCTCGTCCGGCCGGTGGTCGGACGGTCAGCGGCCCAGCCGGCCGCGGACCATGCCCAGCATGGCGTTCAGTTCCTCGATCCGCAGGCGCTTCGCGATGAGCACGAAGACCGCCAGCTGGAGGCCGCCGGCCACGACCAGGGCCGCCACGCTGCCCGGCCAGCCGCCGAGCACCTGCTGGACCCCCAGGCTGGCGCCGAGGCCGACCAGCGCGGCCGGGACGCAGGCGGCGGCCAGCCGGCTGTACGTCCTGCCGATCCGCTTGGTGTCCAGTCCGCCGATCCGCTTCTTCAGCTTCGGCATCGCGACCGTCACCCCGACGGCGTAGGCGAGGCCGTAGCCGAAGGCGAGGCCGACCACCGTCCACTCGGCGGGCAGCACCAGCCAGCACAGCAGGGCGAAGCCGGCCTGGCAGGCCGCGACCCAGACGGTGTTGGAGAACGGCGTGCGGGTGTCCTCGTAGGCGTAGAAGCCGCGCAGCATCACGTACTGGGCGGAGTACGGGATCAGGCCCAGGGCGAACGCGGAGAGCATCAGACCGACGTTGGTGGCGTCGTTCAGGACGGTGTCGTTGCCGCCGACCGCGTAGATCGCCCGGCCGATCACCGGGCCCAGCGACAGGAACAGGAAGGCCGCCGGGACGACCGCGACCGCGGTGGTGCGCAGGCCGTAGGAGATGTCGTCGCGCACGGCGCCGGCGTCCTCGTCGGCCGCCGCCCGGGAGAGCCGGGGGAGCACCGCGCTCATGATCGAGACGGTGATCACGGCCTGCGGGAGCTGCCAGATCAGCAGCGCGTTGGAGAACGCGGCCAGGCCGACGCCGTCGTGGCCGGCCGCCGCCGCGGCGTCGCCCGCCTTGGTGGACAGCTGGGTGATCACCAGGTAGCCGGCCTGGTTGGCGAGCACGAAGAAGAACGTCCACTTGGCCAGCCGGGCGGCCTTGCCCAGGCCGTGACCGCGCCAGTCGAAGCGGGGCCGGAAGCGGAACTCGGCGGCCCGCAGGTACGGGATCATCGCCAGCGACTGGACGACCAGACCGATCAGGGTGCCGAGGCCGAGCAGCCGCACGCCCTCGGGGGAGATGCCCTCCGGGGTGACGTGGGTGGTGCCGAACCCGCTGTAGACCCAGATGTAGGCGGAGAAGGTGAAGATCACCACGATGTTGTTCAGGACCGGGGTCCACATCATCGCGCCGAAGCGGCCGCGGGCGTTGAGGATCTGGCCCATCACCACGTGGATGCCCATGAAGAAGATGCTCGGCAGGCAGAAGCGGGCCATCGCCACCGTGGTGTCGGCGCGCTCCGGGTTGGCCATCATCGGGTGGGCGATCAGCTGCACCAGCACGGGCGCCCCGAGCACCGCCAGGAAGACCACGCCGCCGAGCCCGACCATCACCAGGGTGAGCAGCCGGCTGGCGTACGCGGTGCCGCCGTCCTCGTCGTTCTTCATGCTGCGCACCAGCTGCGGCACGAAGACCGCGTTCAGCGCGCCGCCGCCGATCAGGATGTACAGCAGGGTCGGCAGGGTGTTCGCCGCGTTGTAGGAGTCACCCATCACGCCGACACCGATGGCCGCGGTGATCACCATGGTCCGGACGAAGCCGGTGCCGCGGGAGACCAGCGTGCCGGCCGCCATGATCGCGCTGGAGTTCAGCAGGCTGGCGACCTTGCCGCCACCGGCCGCCTGGGCGGGTTCGGCGGCGGGCGCCTGCTGGGCGGCCTGCTCCTCGGCGACGACGTCGGACAGCGGTTCGACGGCCGGGGGCACCGCGACGGCGGCCACCTGCCTGGTGGCCTCCTCCTCGGAGAGCGGCGGGTCGAACTCGATCGGCGGCACGAAGTGCTGCTGCCCGCCCGGAGCGCCGCCGTGCTGCGGCTGCCCCGGGTAGCCGCCCGCCGGCGGGTACGGGGCGGGGCCGACCGGAGGGGCGGTCGGCTGGACCTGCTGCGGGGCCGGGGCGGGCTGCGGGACCGGCGGCTGGGCCGCGGACTGCGCCGGGCGGCCGCCGAACAGGGCGTCCACCCCGACGTACTCGGTGGTCTCGGTGTCCCAGGCGGAGTGCGCCGGGCCCGGCTCCCACTGCGGCCGGGGCTGCTCGACGCCGCCCCAGTGGCCACCGGCGGCCTGCGCCGGGGCCGGCTGCTGCGGCCAGGCGCCCTGCACCGGGGTGTCCCAGCCGGGCTGCACCGGCGGCACCGGGGCCGCGAACTGCTGCTGGGCCTGGTACGGGGTCGGCGGCACCGGCGTCGGGTAGCCGCCGCCCTGCGGCGGCAGCTGCGGCGGCACGTCGTACGCGGCGGCCGGCGGCTGGGGCGCGACGGGCCGACCGGCCTGCAGACCGTACGGGTCCTGGCCGTCCTGCGGGTGCCCGTACGCGTCCGCCGCGTACGGGTCCTGGGCGTAGGTGTCGGCCACGTACCAGTCGCCGGACGGCGACTCGGCGCCCGGCCGGCTCTCACCGCGGCCCGACGGCCGCTCCTCGCTGCGCCCGGTCATGTCACCTCTTCGCTGTCGTGGGGGGAGGCCGGCCCGGCGGTGCGGGGGGTCGGCGGTATCAAGGACCAACCTTCTCATCACCGGCGGCCCGATCCCGGCCATCCGGGCTGCTGCCGCGCGGTGTCTGCGCGGGACCGTCACCTCGGGTGTCGTCCGTCCCGCCGGCCCGGTCCGGTTCCGCGGCCCCGGCGCGATCCGCGGTGGAGTCCTGCGCCGTGTCCTCCGAGGCGCCCTCCGCCGTGTCCTGCGCCGTGTCCTCGGCCGTGTCCCGCGCTCCGGTGCCGTCCGCCGCCGGGGCGTCCCCGACCGGCTGGTCGCCGTCCTCGTGCGGCTGTCCGCCGCGCCGCTTGCGCTGGCGCACGAAGCGCAGCGCGGCCAGCAGCAGCAGGACACCGGCGCCCGCGAAGATGTACAGCACCCCGTTGGTCACCGAGGTGACCTCGACCTTGAACTGCTGGGGGTCGCCGTACGGCCGGGAGTCGGGGCCGGTGGTCCACAGCTGGGCGGTCATCGCGACCGTCCCGTTGTTGTGCGCCTCGGCGTTGAAGCGCAGGGTCACGCTCTGCGAGGCCGGGAGGACCAGCTCCTCCTCCTTGCTCACCCGCAGCCTGTTCGGCTGGGCCGAGGTGAGCACCAGCTTCAGGTTGGTGACCGTCTGGGTCAGGTCGTTGCGGACGCTGACCTGGAGCAGACCGGTGTTGCCGGCCAGGGTGACGACGTTCTTCTTCGGCACCTGGACGGCGCTGGTCAGCTCCTTCAGGTACTTCGTGACGCCGGCGCGGTAGGTGCTCCCGGCCGGCGGCTGGCTGCGCCACTCGGTGGACAGCGAGCGGACCATCGCGGCGCTGAACGGGCCGCGCACCCGCTGCGGCAGGGTGAGCACCCGCATCAGGGTGTCCAGGTCGTGCTGGATGTCGTCGGTGCGGCTCAGGTCGGCCGCCGGCAGCTCCGAGGCGCGGGCCTGGGTCGGGTAGTCGGTGGGCGCCGGGACGGCGGTGTTCGCCTTCGGGTCGGCCGCGGACTGGGCCACCGCGTCCAGCTTGACCGAGGAGATCCACTTGCCGTCCGCCGTCTGCAGGGCGCTCGCCAGCGCCTTGGCGCCGGCGACGCTCAGCTCGCGCGGGGGCAGGACCAGCAGTCCGCGCTGGTTCTGCGGCTGCTCGTGGGTGATCGCGAAGGTCTCGGCGAGGAAGCGCTGGGTGGCGTCGGTCTGCGCCTGCGGGCTGCTCAGGTCCTTGTCGAAGAGCGAGGAGACGGTCTCGTCGGCCACCACGGCGCTCTGCCCGCCGCCGATCGGGCGGACGGCGGTCGGGGTGTAGTTGAGCGAGTCCGCCTCGGGCATGCTCGCGCCGTTGACCAGCACCAGCCCGCTGCCCGACTGCTGGGCGAGGGAGGCGATCTGCTGGTCGAGGTAGCCCTGGAACGGCCAGGCGACGTCCGACCGGGTGTCCACGGCGAGCCGGCCCTCGACGGTCAGCCGGCCGGCGGTGGCCGCCTTGCTCAGCGCGGTGGTCATCCCGGTCAGGTCGGAGCCGTTGTGGGCGATCGAGGCGAGGTCCGGGTCGGCGTACGGCAGCGAGACCACCTGGGTGCCCGGCTTGGCGACGGCGGCCCGCAGCTTGTCCAGCCAGGCGACGGCGGCGGCCGAGGGCTGCATCTGGACGGTGTTGTCGTCCTTGACGGACTTGCCCGACCCCTCGGTGCCCGGCTTCTGCACCCGGTAGGTCTTGGTCATCGCGAGCGCGGCGTCCAGCAGGTCCGGGTCGATCACCCAGGTCAGGCCGTTCAGCTTGGCGCCGGTGTCGACCAGCTCGTACAGCCGGCCGCCCGGGGCGAACTCGGTGGCCAGGCTGTCGTCGCGTAGCACCGAGACGGGCTGGTCGTTGCTGTCGGTGGTGGTCTGGGCGGCCACCACCGGCGCGTGCACCAGCGGCCAGACCGTGGCGACCTTCGTCGGCTGCGCCTCGGCGCCGCCCGGGTTGTACGGCAGGAAGGTCCGGGCGATGCCCAGGGGGCGGTCGCGCGGGTTGTCGGCGGTCCCGCCCCAGGCGTCCACCGCGAGCTCGTACGCGCCGCTCGCGGACAGTCCGAGGTCGCTCACCGCGACGCTCAGCGTGTACGGCTGGCTCTGCCCCGGGTTCAGCTCCGGCAGGGCGTACTGGGGGGTGTCCAGCTCGGTGCCGTCCTTGCCGTCCGGCGTGGAGCGGTCGGCCACGTTGGCCAGGTCGCTGCGCCGGTCCAGCGGCTTGTTGGAGTACGGCTTGCGGACGGCCGCGTGGGCGCCCTTGACCGCCGACTTGCCGGCGTTGGTGACGTGTCCGGTGATCGTCACGATGCCGTTCGGGGTGGCCACCTGCGGGCTGAGCGTGTCGATGGTCATCACCACCGGGTACTCGGCCGTGATGGTGGAGTCCGCGGCCGGCCGGACGTTGCCGCCGGCGGGCAGCGCGCCGGCCGGGGTGGCCGTGAAGAGGGTCAGGGCGGCCGCGCAGGCGGCGGCCAGGCGCGCGCCCGCCCGGCGCGTCCGGCGGGCCGGATGACGCCCCTCGGCGGGGCGCTCGGCCCCTCCAGGCTGTCGGTGCGTCCCCAGGCCCGAGTGCCGTGCCGGCTCACTCACTCGCTTCGCCCTCGCCGTTCTCGATCGTTCGCTGCTGATGCTGTCGTCCGGCGCGGTCCGCCCGACGGTCTTCGCTTGACTCTCTTGGATCGCTCCGCCCGACGCCGTCGCCGCACCGCTGCCGCGGGGGTTCCCGCGGACGGCGGCGGCGCGCGGCACCGCATCCCCCGTCCGGTGCCCGAGACTCGTCCACCGGCATGGTAACGATGCAGCCCGCCGCGCAGTGTTGCGGGCTGTGGGGTGAGACGCCCAGAACGCGCGGGCGGTTGACCTGTCGGGGCACGTACCCTTGTGAGCCGTGTCCACTGCCAATGAGCCCACCGCGCACACCGACCCCTCCAGCACCGCCGTCCAGGTCGTACCAGGCCTGAGCGAGGCCCAGGCCCTCGGCCTCCAAGAGCTGCTGCGGGTGTCGCCGGTCGCCGACGAGATCGCCCGCCGGTTCCAGGCGGCCGGTCACCGGCTGGCGCTGGTCGGCGGGTCCGTCCGGGACGCGCTGCTCGGCCGGCTCGGCAACGACCTGGACTTCACCACCGACGCCCGCCCGCAGCAGGTGCTCAAGCTGGTCAAGGGCTGGGCGGACGCGGTCTGGGACGTCGGCATCGCCTTCGGCACGGTCGGCGCCCGCAAGGACACCCCCGAGGGCTCCTTCCTGATCGAGATCACCACCTACCGCTCCGAGGCGTACGACCGCACCTCGCGCAAGCCCGAGGTCAGCTACGGCGACACCATCGGGGAGGACCTGGTCCGCCGGGACTTCACCGTCAACGCGATGGCCGTCGACCTGCCCGGCCGCGGCTTCGTCGACCCGCACCACGGTCTGGAGGACCTGGAGGCCCGGGTGCTGCGCACCCCCGCCACCCCCGAGGAGTCCTTCTCCGACGACCCGCTGCGGATGATGCGGGCCGCCCGCTTCGCCGCCCAGCTGGACTTCGACCCGGCGCCCGAGGTGGTCGCCGCGATGACCGCGATGGCCGAGCGGCTCACCATCGTCTCCGCCGAGCGGATCCAGGCCGAGCTGAACAAGCTGCTGCTGGCCAAGCACCCGGTGAAGGGCCTGCGGCTGCTGGTCGACACCGGCCTGGCCGGGTACGTGCTGCCCGAGCTCCCCGCGCTGCAGCTGGAGCGGGACGAGCACCACCGGCACAAGGACGTCTACGAGCACTCGCTGACCGTCCTGGAGCAGGCCGTCGACCTGGAGCAGGACGGCCCGGACCTCACCCTGCGGCTCGCCGCGCTGCTGCACGACATCGGCAAGCCGCGCACCCGCCGCTTCGAGTCGGACGGCCGCGTCTCCTTCCACCACCACGAGGTGGTCGGCGCCAAGATGACCCGCAAGCGGATGCGGGAGCTCAAGTACTCCAAGGAGCTCATCGAGGACGTCTCGCGCCTGGTCGAGCTGCACCTGCGCTTCCACGGCTACGGCGGCGGCGAGTGGACCGACTCGGCGGTGCGCCGCTACGTCACCGACGCCGGGCCGCTGCTGGAGCGCCTGCACAAGCTGACCCGCTCCGACTGCACCACCCGCAACAAGAAGAAGGCGGCCGCGCTCTCCCGCACCTACGACGGTCTGGAGATCCGGATCGACGAGCTGAAGGCGCGGGAGGAGCTGGACGCCGTCCGCCCGGCGCTGGACGGCAACCAGATCATGGAGCTGCTCGGCCTCAAGCCCGGCCCGCAGGTCGGCAAGGCGTACAAGCACATGCTCGAACTCCGGCTGGAGCACGGCCCGATGGAGCACGACGAGGCGGTCGGGGCACTGCGGGCCTGGTGGGCCGAGCAGCAGGGCTGAGTCCGGGGTCCGGATCTCCGGACGCGGCGCCGGACGCGGCGCCGGACACGACGGGAGGGGTGGCCCCGGCACTCGGCCGGGGCCACCCATCCTTCGTACCGGGCTACTTGAGCTGCTTCAGGCAGAGCACGTAGTCCAGGGCCGGGAGGTTGGGGTGCTTGCTGGTGTACCAGCTGTCCGACTTCGGCTGCTTCTCGCAGACCTTCTCGTCGGAGGTGGCGAGGTACTTGAAGACGATCTTGTACTGCGCCTTGGTGTCGGTGCAGGGCACCATGGTGATCTTCGGGTTGGTGTCGGTGGTCTCGCTGGTGCCGTTCGCGTTGCGCAGGCAGTCACCGGGGTTGGCCGAGTCCACCTTGCTGTCCGAGTCGGTCGGCGTGGTGACCGGCGGGAACGTCAGCGTCGGGACCGGCAGCGTGAAGGTCGGCGCGGGGATGACCGGTGACGTGTAGGTCGGCTTCGGCAGCGGCGTGGGCGAGAAGGTCAGCACGGTGGGGGACGGCGTCGGGTCGGCGACCGGGTCGCCCTTCTTCGGGCCGAGCACCCCGGTCGCGGCCAGGGCCACGGTGACCGCCAGCGAGACCGGCACCAGCAGCATCGCGATGTGCGGCCGGCCGGTCAGCGGAACGCCCGGGTTCAGCTGGGGGCCGTGGCTGCCCGGGACGGGCGGCGGCAACTGCTTGAACTTGTTGTGCGGGCCGAGGTTCAGCAGCAGCGTGATCGGGGTCAGCAGCCAGGACACCAGGCTCCACCAGCCCTGGACCAGCGTCCGGGCCGACATGTCGCGCACCGTCGCCGTTCCGCAGGTGCGGCAGAACGGGCCGGTCATCCGCAGCATCCGGTAGGCGATGATCAGGCCCTGGTGGCCGCGGACGGTGGCGTTCACCGCCGGGTAGCCGCCGCAGAACCGGCAGGTGGTCCCGTCCGGCGGCGGCGGCGGCGGGTACCCGTAGCCGTAGCCGTCCGGCGGGGGCTGGACCCCGTACGGCTGCTCGGGCGGCGGCGGGGCGCTGGGGTAGCCGTATCCGGGCGCCGGCGGTGGTGCGCCGTATCCGGGCGCCGGCGGCGGTGGGGGCGGTGCGCCGTAGGAGCCGCCGGAGGCGTACGGGTTGCCGTCGCCCGGTGGCGGGCCGTACGGCATCTGCGGTGGAGGCGGAGGCGGAGCGGACAAGGGGGTCCCCCGGGAAGGAAAGGAGAGGCGGAAGGGGTCAGGACTTCTTCACCGGCGGGACGCCGGTGGTGGCGGGCGCCAGCGGGCCGAGGCAGAGCACGTACCGCTTCTTGTTCCAGCGGCGGCCGCTCTTGCCCGAGACCGCGCTCGTGGTCTGCGGCGTCTGCTTGCAGCGGGTCACGTCCGTGGTGCCCTCGAACTTCGACATAACGCGGTAATTCGCTTTGCTGTCAGTGCACTTGACGATCTCGACGTCGCGGGAGCCGCTCGCCCGCACACAGTCCCCGGCCTTGGCGCTGCTGACGCTCGGCCCGGCCACGAAGTAGCCCACGGCCAGCGCCACGCAGCCGCCGACCAGCCCGACGATCCGCAGCTTGGACCGGATGCCGCGCTTGGCGGCCGGCGCGGGCGGCACCGCCGGGGCGGGCCGGGGCGGGCCGTACGGTCCGGCGGGCGGCTGCTGCCCGTACGGTCCGGGGGCCGGTTGCCCGTACGGCTGCTGTCCGTAGGGCGGTTGGCCGGGCGGCTGCTGCCCGTAGGCGGGCGGCTGTCCGTACCCGGGCGGCGGGCCGTAGCCGGGCGGGGCCGGCGGCGCGGGCTGCCCGTAGGCCGGCGGCGGTCCGTACGGCGCGGCCGGCGGGGGTGGCGGTGCCCCGTACGGCGTGGCGACGGGCGGCCCCACCGGGGCCGGGCCGTACGGATTCGGCGGTGTGCTCATCAGTTCGTCCCCCGAGACGGAGTTCTGTCGATCCGACAGGTTCGAGTACCTTAGCGAGTCGGTCGGACGCCGTCGGCCGCGAGCCCCGAGGGTTCCCAGGAGCCCTGGTCACCGGGGGAGCGGGCTCCGGCGGGCGGCGCGCAGGTAGAGGACCGCCGTCAGGGCGTATACCCCGGCGACCCCCAGCACCACCGCGACCGAGCGGCCGGACAGCGGCAGCACCAGTGCCGTGACCAGGGCGGCGGCCACGAAGGCGACGTTGAACAGCACGTCGTAGATGGCGAAGACGCGGCCGCGGTACTCGTCCTCGACCGACTCCTGCACCGCCGTGTCGGCGCAGATCTTGGTGCCCTGGGTGACCACCCCGAGCAGCAGGGCGGCGATCAGGCAGGGCACCAGGGTGAAGCTCAGGCCCAGGGCGGGGACGAAGGCCACGGGGGCGACCAGGCAGGCCGTCATCCACCCGGCCAGGCCCAGCCGACGGGTGCACCAGGGGCTGACCAGCGCGGCGACGAAGAACCCGGCGGCGGACAGACCCACCGCCTGGCCGAGGGTGACCAGCCCGGCCGCGCTGTCGGTCGGGTCGTTGAAGGTGTACCGGGCGAGCATCACCACGACCACGATCAGCACGCCGTAGCAGAACCGGGCCGCGGTGACGGCGGCCAGCGCGTGCACGGCGGGCCGGCAGTCCCGCACGAGGTGGCGCACCGCGGCGCCGAGTTCGACGGCGGCCCGGACCAGTGCCTGGCCGAGCGCCGGGCGGCCCTCGTGCTGCTCCGGGCCGAGCAGGTCGCGGTCCATCCGCCGGGCGGCCAGCGCGGCCGACAGGTAGAGCAGCGCGGCCACCGTGACCAGGGCGGCGTCGGCCCGCGGCCCGGGAGCCATCAGCTGGTGCAGCGCGAAGCCGATGCCCCCGCCCGAGGCGGCGGCGACCGTCCCGAGGGTGGGGGAGAGGGCGTTGGCGGTGACCAGCTGGTCCTGCTCCACCACCCGGGGCAGGGCGGCGGACAGGCCGGCCAGGATGAACCGGTTGAGCGCGGTGACCAGCAGGGCCGAGGCGAAGAACAGCCAGGTCGGCGCCTGCGCCAGCAGCAGCGCGCCGGTGCCCAGGCCCAGCACGAAGCGGGCCAGGTTGCCGAAGTAGAGCACCTGGCGGCGGCGCCAGCGGTCCAGCAGCACGCCGGCGAACGGGCCGATGACCGAGAACGGCAGCAGCATCACGGCCAGCACCGAGGCGATGTCGGCGGGGGAGGACTGCTTCTCGGGGGAGAACACCACGTACGCGGCGAGCGAGACCTGGAAGACGCCGTCCGAGAGCTGGGAGAGCACCCGGGCGGTCAGCAGCCGCCGGAAGTCGCGGCCCTTCAGCAGGTCCAGGAGCGTGGCGTTGTGCGCGGACTGGTGGGTGCTGCCGTTCTCGGTGATCGCCACCCGCCCAGAGTGCCATGGAACCGGCCACTGTTTCACGTGAAACATTGGCCGCGAGAACGTGAAGGGCCCACGATCCGAAGACCGTGGGCCCCTCCTACGGCTGTGCGAGCCGTGAGCGGTCAGCCGCTCAGCGCTCGACCTCGCCGCGGATGAACTTCTCGACGTTCTCGCGGGCCTCGTCGTCGAAGTACTGGACCGGCGGGGACTTCATGAAGTACGAGGAGGCCGACAGGATCGGGCCACCGATGCCGCGGTCCTTGGCGATCTTCGCGGCGCGGACGGCGTCGATGATGACACCGGCGGAGTTCGGGGAGTCCCAGACCTCCAGCTTGTACTCCAGGTTCAGCGGGACGTCGCCGAACGCGCGACCCTCCAGGCGGACGTACGCCCACTTGCGGTCGTCCAGCCAGGCCACGTAGTCCGAGGGACCGATGTGGACGTTCTTGGCGCCCAGCTCGCGGTCGCGGATCTGCGAGGTGACGGCCTGGGTCTTGGAGATCTTCTTGGACTCCAGGCGCTCGCGCTCGAGCATGTTCTTGAAGTCCATGTTGCCGCCGACGTTCAGCTGCATGGTGCGCTCGAGGATGACACCGCGGTCCTCGAACAGCTTGGCCATCACGCGGTGCGTGATGGTCGCGCCGACCTGGGACTTGATGTCGTCACCGACGATCGGCACGCCGGCCTCGGTGAACTTGTCCGCCCACTCCTTGGTGCCCGCGATGAACACCGGCAGGGCGTTCACGAAGGCGACCTTGGCGTCGATGGCGCACTGGGCGTAGAACTTGGCCGCGTCCTCGGAACCGACGGGCAGGTAGCAGACCAGGACGTCGACCTGCTGGTCCTTGAGGACCTGGACGACGTCGACCGGAGTCTCGTCCGACTCCTCGATGGTCTCCAGGTAGTACTTGCCCAGGCCGTCGAGGGTGTGGCCGCGCTGGACGGTCACGCCGGTCGGCGGCACGTCGCAGATCTTGATGGTGTTGTTCTCGCTGTTGCCGATGGCGTCGGCCAGGTCGAAGCCGACCTTCTTGGCGTCGACGTCGAAGGCGGCGACGAACTCCACGTCACGGACGTGGTAGTCACCGAACTGGACGTGCATCAGCCCGGGGACCCTGCCGGCCGGGTCGGCGTCCTTGTAGTACTCGACACCCTGCACCAGCGACGCGGCGCAGTTGCCCACGCCCACGATGGCTACGCGAACCGAACCCATTCCGGTTGCTCCCTGTGATCTCATGAGGACCGCCGGGGTCGGCGGAACTCGTCCTGCTTCTTCGATGACTGCATGTACGGGCGCGAGGCGCCCGATCCTGCCGCGCGGCACAGGGCTGGCGCGGTGTCAGCGCTCCTGGGCGGAGCGCCCCGGGCGGTCGTACGGTGGCCCGGGCGGGTCCTGGGACCCGTCCTCCTGGCCACGGCCGTCCGAAGTCTTGTGGGGGCCGGCGGCGGGGCCGCCGGCGTCGGAGCCGGCCCGACCGGTGCGGTTGGACCGCTCGGTCTCGATCAGCTCGTTGAGCCAGCGGACCTCGCGCTCCACCGACTCCAGTCCGTGCCGCTGGAGTTCGACGGTGTAGTCGTCGAACCGCTCGCGGGCGCGGGCCAGCGAGTTGCGCATCCGCTCCAGCCGCTCCTCCAGCCGGCTGCGGCGCCCCTCCAGGACACGCATCCGCACGGCCCGGTCGGTCTGGCCGAAGAAGGCGAAGTGCACGCCGAAGTGCTCGTCCTCCCAGGCGTCCGGGCCGGAGTCGGCGAGCAGTTCCTCGAAGCGCTGCTTCCCCTCGGCGGAGAGCCGGTAGACGATCTTGGACCGCTTGCCGTTGAGCGCGGTGGCCGGGACGTACTCGACGTCCGGGTTGTCCTCGACCAGGAAGCCCTGGGCGACCAGGCTCTTCAGGCAGGGGTAGAGCGTTCCGTAGGAGAGCGCCCGGAACGTGCCGAGCAGGATGTTCAGCCGCTTGCGCAGCTCGTAGCCGTGCATCGGGGCGTCGTGGAGCAGTCCGAGGACGGCGAACTCCAGCACTCCTGAGCGTCTGCCCATGGCCTTCGTCCTCCTCCCTCTCGGTGTCCGTCCGGCCGCCGCATCCGGCGGTATGCCGCTTCGATGTATCGGCTCGATATATCGAGAACAGTAAACCCGGCCCTCGGAACGAGCAAGGGGGGCACGCGTGAATGTGATCACAAGCCGACGCGCAGGTGAGGTTGGCAACGGGCGTGTAATGATCTGTTGCCGTTTTGCGGTCATTGGCAACTGATGTCCGATTAGTTGTATATCCGTGCTGCGTACGCTGTCGCGTGTGCACGAGGACCACCTCCGGGATCAGGGCGGTTTGCGGGCATCGGACGTGAACCCTGCCTTCAGGCTGGAAACGCCTGGCGAGGAGTGGCTGGAAGATGAGCGAGCGACGGCGAAGGACGCCCAACCCGGGCGGTGACGGGCAGCAGCCCCCGGGAGGCGGCGGCCGTCGGGGAGGTGGGTCGGAGCCCGACGAGCTGAGCTCGGACGGCGTCGGCCGACGCCGCCCCTCGGGGGTGAGGGAGACCGCACAACAGCCCCGGATGACCCGTGCGGAGATGCGCAAGGCTGCCCAGAAGAAGGGCAAGGGGGGCGGCCGGCGCGGTGACGCCGCGGCCTCCGCCGCCGTGGCCGCGGGCCCCGGCAAGAAGCGCTTCATCGACTACCCGCGGTTCGGCAAGAGCGGCATCCGGCGCTGGCTGCCGTCCTGGAAGCAGTGGCTGAGCGGCTTCCTGCTGGTCTTCGGCTGCTTCGTCGGCCTGGTGTTCTACCTGTACCAGAGCACCAAGGTCCCGGAGCTGAACGATCTGGTGCAGAACCAGAACACGATCTACTACTGGGCCGACAACACGGAGATGACCCGCAAGGGCCAGACCAACCGTCAGATCGTCGAGCTCAAGGACATCAGCCCCAACCTCCAGAACGCCGTCATCGCCGCGGAGAACAAGAGCTTCCAGACCGACAGCGGCATCGACCCCAAGGGCATGCTCCGCGCCGTCTGGAACATGGCGAAGGGGGGTGAGACCCAGGGCGCCTCGACGATCACCCAGCAGTACGTGAAGAACGCCTACCTGAGCCAGGAACAGACCCTCAGCCGCAAGGTGAAGGAGTTCTTCATCACGCTGAAGATCAACCAGGAGAAGAAGAAGCCCGAGATCCTCACCGGCTACCTGAACACCAGCTGGTTCGGCCGCGGCGCGAACGGCGCCCAGGCGGCCGCCCAGGCGTACTACGGGGTGGACGCCAAGGACCTCAACGTCTGCCAGAGCGCCATGCTGGCCGGTCTGCTCAAGGGTGCGGCGTACTACGACCCCACCAACCCGGACAACAAGGAACGGGCCCAGGGCCGGTGGAGCTGGATCCTGGACCAGATGGTGGACACCAAGGCCATCACCCCGGACGAGCGCGCCAAGTGCAACGTGTTCCCGGACCCGATCCCGCAGAAGCCCAGCTCCAACATGAACGGTGAGATCAGCTACCTGGTCGACACCGCCAACAAGTACGTGATGGCCACCGACAAGTCGATCACCCCGCAGATGATCGACCGGGGCGGCCTGAAGATCTACACCACCTTCGAGAAGGACAAGGTCGACGCGCTGAAGAGCGCCGTCGACGCCGTCAAGTCGGAGAACCTCAACCCGCAGAAGCGGCCGGACAACGACACCAACATCCAGTTCGGCTCCGCCAGCATCCGCCCCGGCGACGGCGCGATCGTCGCCCTCTACGGCGGCGACGGCGTGGAGAACGGCCACTTCGACAACAACGCCGACGCCACCGGCGTCCAGGTCGGCTCGACCTTCAAGCCCTTCGTGCTGGCCACCGCGATGCAGACCGGCGTGCAGACCGCGAAGGACGACAAGGGCAAGCCGAAGCGGATCAACGCCGACAGCCGGTACCTGGCCGACGACATGTCCGAGATCCGCAAGCCGGACGGCTCGCTGGTGATCGGCGACGACGGCAAGCCGTACCGGCAGAAGAACGAGGACTCCGGCAAGCGCGGCTACGTCTCACTGCGGCAGGCCATGCAGTACTCGTACAACGTGCCCTTCGTCCAGCTCAACCAGGACGTCGGCGGCCAGAACGTGGCCGACATCGCGGTGCAGATGGGCGTCAAGAAGGAGAGCCTCGCCGACCCGAAGACGGCGACCTTCCCGCTCGGCACCTCCACCATCAGCCCGATCCGGATGGCCACCGCCTACGGCACCCTGGCGGCCAGCGGCAAGGAGGCCGAGCCGTACTCGGTCACCAAGGTCGAGGTGAGCGGCGTGGAGCGCCCGGGCTTCGGCAAGAAGGAGCCCAAGGTCGCGCTGGAGCCGGCCGTCGCCGACAACGTCACCGACGTGCTGGTGAACGTGGCCGTGAACGGTACCGGAAAGAAGACGAAGGACCTGGGCCGCCCGGTGGCCGGCAAGACCGGTACCACCGACCAGAACAAGTCGGCCTGGTGGGTCGGCTACACCCCGCAGCTGGTGACCAGCGTCGCGATGTGGCGCGAGGACCCGACCAAGCACGAGCGGCAGTCGCTCAACGGGACCGGCGGCAAGGAGTCCATCCACGGTGGTGACATCCCGACCGACGTCTTCACCCGGTACATGAGGGCCGCACTGGCCAACGAGAAGAAGATGGACTTCCCGACCCCGCAGCCGGTCGGCACCGAGGTCGACTCCTCCGGTGCGCCGTCCACGGCCTCCGCGACGGCCACCCCGACCACGGCCGACACCCCGACGGCCCCGGCGCAGCCCCAGTCGCAGGCGCCGCAGCCGCCGGTGCAGCCGCAGCCCACCCAGACCTGCGTGCCCGGCGTGGACTGCCCCGGTGACCAGCCCAGCCCGTCGAGCACCAAGAACCCGCACCCGGGCAACAGCTGTCTGCCGTTTGTCGGCTGCCAGACGCAGCCCCCGGGACCGACGGACAGCTCGTCGCCGGGCGGCGGCGGAAAGCCGGGCGGTGGCGGCCGGCCGACGCCGAGCAGCACCGGCGGCGGCCAACAGGGCGCGGCAGCCGGGCAGTAGCCCGGTCCCGGCTCGACCCCGAACGGCGGTGGCGGTCCTCCTCGGAGGGCCGCCACCCCCCGTTTTGGGAGCGGTTACCGCCCGTTGAGGCCCGCCGCGCGGGCCGGGGCGCCGGCGGCCCGCGCCGC
>NZ_JBSHBN010000162.1:0-21167 GCF_053612025.1 Kitasatospora sp. NPDC054768 | reverse complement strand
AGGTCGTCCACCGGAAGTCCGACGTCCCCGGATTTCACGTGGTGAAAAGGCGGTGGGTGGTTGAACGGAGTCTGGGGTGGATCATGCAGCGCCGCCGGCTGGCCCGCGACTACGAGACACTGCCGACCAGCTCCGAAGCCATGATCCACATCGCCTCGATTGACAACCTCGCCAAGCGCATAACGGACGAAACCACACCAACCTGGCGAGGAACCTACTAGGAGATAAAGGGCAAACTACTCTCATCAAATGCCCTCTGAGCTCTTCGGGCAAGGCTGTGGAGTCGCTCGCCTGCTATGGACAGCTATCCGTTGGTTCGCGGTCCTGAATGGCTACTCGCGACACGGCCTCAGAACGCGGGACCGCCTTGTGGTCTTGGGATTGGGCGGCCAGTAGGATGACAGCCTGTTCGATGGGCCGAGGGCTACCATCAGCGCTTCGGCCTCGTCCACGTCGACTTCGCCACCCGGCGCCGCACCCTCAGGGCGTCGTACGCCTGGTATCGCGATCTCATTGCTGGCCAATGTGCTGGCACTGAAGGATAGTTGGAATTCGCGACAGTAGTGTCACCTGTCAAGGGTGACGCCATTCGGTGGGTCTCGTCGAACGACGACGCCCGCGGTGGGTACCGCGTTCGGAAGGCAGTAACAGGGTGTTCGACGAGTCCTGGGGCCATCACCATTGGTTTTCGTCGATGGCCAGAACAGGTCATTGGCCGCAGCGGTGTGATTGGCGTACGGTCCATTGGCTCGTGAGCCGGCCGCACCGGATCTGTGCCGTCTTGCCGCGAGCCGGTCCTCCCCGTCGCGTCCTTCCGAGGCGCGGTGGCGCACGGTGCGCTCGAGGCGGTCTGCCGGACCCGGGGTGTAGGGGCCTGGAGGTGCGGCGAACCTGTGATCAACCGGCGGCGTATGGGGCGGTCGAACGAATTCGGCAGGAAAGTTCAGCGTTCACGGTAGGTCAGTACGACACGGGCGGCGGCGGCTTTCTCAGCGTCGGGGGCGATCTCGTAAAGTTTCATGAGTCGGTTGGCGGCCCTCAGGTGACCGAACTTGTCGACCAGTGCGGCGTAGAATTGTTCGAGCGCGTCCTCCAGAGGACTACCGGCGTCGTCGCACATCGCAATGCCGTGTCGGAGCCCGGATAGGACGAACGGAAGCGACGAGGTGGTGACCCACGGTTGGTTCAGGGTCTGCCAAACCAAGGCCTTGAGGTTCTGGTTCGCCGCACCAGGCGATGACGCCAGAGAGAGGCCGTTGGAAGCGGATGCCAGCCATTGGCCGATGTCCTGTGGGTGCTGCTCGCTGATGTGGGCGACACAGTCAAGTACGAAGGATGCTGCCGCCTGAGGTCGCGTCCACGCCTGCGGGCGGGAGAGGGCGAACGCGACGCCCAAGGCGCGCCACCTGTCAGCGAGGGCTGCGGCTGCGAACAGGTCTGCGGAGAAGGCGATGTCGACGTAGTAGTTCCGGAGGAGATCGGCTTTGATGAGAAGGACCTCATGTGCGCCGAGTCGGCCCGCGGCGGAGATGGCGTCAAGAAGGTCGAGGGTTCCGAACCCTGGGATGCCGTAAGCCAGGGCCATGGAACGCAGGACTCGGTCGTCGGTCCACAGGACCAGTCCGTGCTCCTTCGCATAGTCGGGGGCAGTCAGCCACGCGAGGTTCTGCCTACCAGGGAACGGAAGGCAGCGCAGTTCGGGGCGAGGAACCCGAGTGACCGAGGCGAAGATCTCGACGAGTCGACTCGAAGTGGAGCGTAGGCGTACCAGGTCGTTCGCATCCTCGATATGGACCCTCGGTTGTTGGCCCGCCTCGTCCCAACTCAGTCTGAGATCGCTCTGCAGTGTCAGGAACTCCTCGGCCTGAAGGGCGTCCTGGAACAACTGGTCGGTAGTGACCACCTCCGCCAACGTGCCCATCACAAGCTCGGCATGGCTCGGATCCAGCAGGGAGATGGTGTGTGCGCTGGTGGAATCGATGACCGTACGACGGGACAGAGCCGATGCCACCGCTTCAGCTGCCGAGTCGCCGGCGGTGGCATCGCGCGCATAGACGCAGCCTGCGCTTCGGTGCAGGCTGGCTTCGGCGTAGCTGCGGCCGGTTGCCCACGTGACGACCCCCAGAGGCAGTTCTCCTGCACGGACCTTGCCCTGGACCATCTCGGCCTTCTCATGGGCCTGCTTCAGTTCGTGGGCCATATGGACTAGTGGATCGTCGTCGGGCCCTATCTGCACGGCCCGGAAGCGCGAGCTGTTCGGGAAACGTTCCAGGTATCGGTCGGTGGCCTCCCTCAGCCGGCTGCCGCAGCCCTCGGACCAGCGTTCCGGGTTGCCGGCGGCGCTCACGTGCAAAGCCATGATGAGGCTGCCGAGGACCTCCTCGTTGTCAGGCCAGCGTCGCATCAGAGTCAGGGCCTGGTCGGCGAAGTCCACGTCGCCGGAATGCCTCGCGCCGAGATTCACCCACAGCAGGGCCTCATGTCCTGTCCGGGGCTCGATGGGTGTCCCCTGGTAGGTCAGGACGTTCCATGCATCCACAATCAGGCCGCGAGCCACGTGGCAGTGGGCCAGTGCCCACCGTGCGTCGAGGTTGTGCGGATCGTGCACGAGCATGCTGCGCGCTGCGTCGGCAGCCCGGTCCGTATTGCCCTCGGCGAGCTCTACGGATACCACGAGTGCATACATCCTGCTTTGGCCGGCCCAGCCAGGGCCGGCGAGTGCCAGGGCAGCCCGTGCACATTCCTTCGCCGGCGTCGGCATCTCGGCGTTCTGGTAGGCGTCAGCTGCCATCGCCATGAGGAGCGGGTCCCGCCAGTGTTCAGCGCCCGAGCGCAGCGTGCGTGCCCGCAGCTCGTGTTCGCCGCTGACTTCATAGTGCTGTGCCAGCATCACAACCATTATTCGGCTCTTGGTGACGTTGGCGCGCAGCACTGAGAGGTCCCCGGCGGAACTCGTCCTCACTGCCCGGGTGATGAGTCGGATCTCGGCGACGGTCTCGGGGTGGGCGTCCTCAAGACGGTGCAGGTCGGCCGGCTCCGCCCCGTACTCGGCCATCGCCCTCGCAGCACTGAGCTGCTCCTGCTCAGTGGTGGCCGCGCGCCAAACAGCCTGCCAGGCGGCGTGGACCTGAGGAGCCGTGGTCTGGCCGTCGGCTTCGCGCTCCAGGGTCAAAGCTGTGACTTGAGCCCTGACGTACGCGCTATTGACCTGGCTCTGGAGTCGCAGGGCTTCGTCGTGGCGGCCGGTGAGCGCGGCGAGAAGTGACCGCTGCTCGAGTATCCGGGTATCACGTGCCTCGTGTGCAAGAGCCTGCCCGCTGGGTCGTTCTTGGACCAGCTCCCATGCGGTGGCGATATCCCCGCAGGTCAGGGCTGCCTGTGCTGCCACCATTGTGGGCTCCACGCTGTCGCCGAACCATTTCCGACGTGCGTCGCGTGCCTTGATCGCCAACGCGAAGGCTTCTAGCGCGTCAGTGAGTCGGTGTTCGCTCCGTCCTCGGCGTGCCCGGTCGAGAAGGATGCGAGAGATCATGATCTGGATACCAGACCGGGTGCCGTCACGGTCCGCGCTGCGCAGCCGGGCCAGGGCGATACTGTCCTGCCCGGCGGCGGTGTAGGCCAGGCCTTCAAGGCCGGCCTTGAAGGCCTGGCCGGTCGGGGTTTCCGGTTGCCAGAGCTCGAAGTTGGCCGACGCCGTGTTCCAGTCACCGTCGAACAGCGCTCGTAGGCCTGTCAGCAGAGGTGAGCTGGGGCTGCTGTGGGCAACCAGGAGGTCACGTGCGTCCTGATCCGCCCCGGTCGCACTGAGCTGCTGTGCCGTCAGCGCTACCCACAGGTCCCGTGGGAAGCCGCCATCGTCGATGCAACGCCTGAAGAATGTGACCGAGGCCTGGTGGGCGTCGTAATCCGATGCGAGTTGGGCCAGCCATGCGAAGGCATGTGGGGGTGCCTGCTCCAGCCAGCTCGGAAACCGGGTGGCCCATTGATGAAGGAGCGCTCCGCGCTCCGTCGGGCAGCTTTGAAGTAGTCCTACCGCCTGCTCCACCGCCGGCCACGACTGCACCAGGTCCTGTGCCTCTTCCTGCGCCCGCGGGCTCAAGGTCAGCAGGCTCACCGGGAAGTCGGTCCGAGTATCCAGACGGGCGAGGATCGCTGGGCCGGACTGGGCCAGCTGCTTCAACGCGACGACGATGTCGTCACGGAAGTCGGTGAACATGGCGAGCAGATCGACCGTACCGAGGTTCCGCAGTCCCGCGAGCGCACCCTGACTCTCGACCTCCCGGTCGTGCTTCCACGCCTCCAGCAGTGCCACCGGGTATTCGGCGCTTCGAGGGCCGTCGATTGTCTTGTGATGCGGTGGGCACAGCAGTATCAGGTTGACGAAGCTGTTGCGCTGTTTGACGGTCCAGGACGGGTCGAACCGAGAACCACCGTTCTCGAAGGCACGGATGTGGGCGATCTCCAGGTTGAGCATGGGCTCGGTGCCGACCATGCGGATGACCGGTTCACCGCAATCGGGCCAGTAGCACGCGCCGCGGGCGAGAGCCATGAGCCCGGCGATCGTCGCGTTGGTGTAGGTGCGGCGCGGTGGTGAAGTCACATGAGACCCCTCTCGAGAATGGGCGGCTGTTCTACTCTGACCGAGTGCCGACTACGCGGCACAGCGAGTGGTGAGCAGGCCTGTCATTCGCCGTCATCGCCCGCTTCAGCGTGGAAGCTGACCGAGACACCGGTATGCAGGCGGGTGGACCCGACGGCTTCGCAAAGCCGGGAGAACAGGTCGGGGCGGACCAGGAGATCGGTGCCTTCTACGGCCGGCTTCAGCGGCTGGTAGTTTCCGTCGTGGACGAGGTGTCCGCGCCACTGGCGGCTGATCACTGCCGGTCCGTCTTCGTCGCTGAGGCTGAAACCGCAGAGGCCTTGGGTCGGTTGAAGCCCGAGTGCCACGACGGCAGCCAAGGCCGGGGCGAGCACATATGGTGGCGTGCCGAGACCAGTACGCGCGTGGTTCGGATCGGTGTGGCCCGCATCGGTGAGCGCCGTCAGCGGCCGGTTCCCGGCGGAGAGACCGCCCGCGACTTCAGCGGGGGAAGTTGTCGGACCAAGCCGCTGCCACGGTACCGTCCATACCTGATGACGAGACCGCGCGAATGGAAGGGATCGTGGCGCGGGGTCATCCGGGCCGACCTCGAGTCCAACTGCGACGAGGACTTGGCGAGCAGGGCACGGGGGGTAGCTTCTGGCGGGTGCGCGATGCCGTTCCATCATCGCGAACTGGGTCCACCCCGTGTACGGGCCGTCAGTGACGTGAGCCAAGGCTGATGCTCCGCCCGGTAGGCGCCGAAGTCCCGCGAGGGCATTGGCACCGTTCGGCGGCCAGGGCCCTTCCTCGAGACCGCCGTCCCGGTACCAAGGTGCGGGATCGACCGACCATGCCAGTGGAACCGGGCGGGTCAGCGGACGTGGTACCCGCGCACGTTCGGCGCGGAGGGCGAGGCGTGGGTCATCGTGCAGTCGATCGGACAGCGCGCGCTCGAATTGACGCGCATCGACCAGCCTTCCGGACTGTGCGAATGCTACCCGTAGACCGGCAGCAGCGTGCTGGAGCGCGTCCTCCGCCGCTGATTCGTCGGCCAGGTAGGCATCGGGGAAGTCCGTGCTGCCGGGCCGGTTCAGAAGTCTGAGCTGAGCGTGCATGAGTTGCTCAGACGGACCTGTGAACGCCTCGGCCACTAGGCCGATCACCGCTTCGCTCAGGCCCGGAATCCGGCTGGCATGGTCCAACCGCTGGCCGAGGTGCTCTTCGACGACTGCTTCGGCGAACGCGTGGACGTTCAGGTTCATCGCTCCTCCTCGCGCTGTGCGTCGGCGAGGGCATGGGTGAGAAACGGATGCGCCCGGGTCGCCGGCGGATCGGGCACCGGCCGGCCGGAGGCTTCCAGCACACGAGAGGCCTCTGCACGGACGGAAAGCATCGTGCTGCGCGCGAGGGCCGTGATCCGATCGGCGAGACCGTCGTCGAGCCCTTCCGGCAGCGGCTCTTCGTGCAGGACCTGGAGCAGCCAGCCGAGCGGGCCGGCACCGAGGTCGGCACTGAGCACCCGGGCCATGGCGATCTGTGCCGTTTCCGGACGTGTTGCCAGTAGTACGCTTGCGGACAGGAGCCCGCGGCGCCGGCCCGAGCGGTCAGGTGTGGCGACCGTTGCGATGCCGAGGAGGGCCAGTGCCGCATCGATGTGAGGCTGCCCGCCCGGCTCGCATGGCGACCGGTAGGCCCCGGCTCCGAGGTCGGGCTCGCCAGGCAGTCTGTGTGAGATGACGGCGAACGCCTCGTCCCAGCAGTCGAAGGCCCTGGGACCCGGGACGGACCCACTGGCGGCCTGTGGGTCCGTCGCCCCAGGGAAACGAACGGTGAACGCCGCTACGACCGCCTGGGTGACGCCGATTGTGCCGTACTTGGGCACCGGAGACGGCTTCGGCGACCTGGTGGGCGAGACAGCTGGCGGCGGTTGCTGCATCCAGGTCGTGAGCGCGCTGCCAGAGGTCCAGCCGGTCACGGCCCGCGAAAGTGAGGAAGCCCCCACGGCCTCGGATTCTCGTGAACGCCAGGCTGAGGGCGAGTGCGGCCAGACGATCCGGAACTCCCGGATCGCTGCCGCCGTGCAACGTCAGGCTGGTGGCCAGGCCGGTGAGGAGTTCACCACGGTCGAAGAGGTCCATTTCGTCGGCGATGTGATGGATCAGCCGGGCGGCCGCGTCGGTTCCGCTGATGGCGGCAACCTCGATGAGCCGCAGTCCGATCGCAGCCGTCAGGGCGTCGATCGACCATCGGGGTGCGGTGGTTCCGGAACGATCGGACCTGCCGTAGTAGTCCCGGACAGCGGTTATCAGACCAGTGGTGCCTGGTGGCAGAGTCAGGTGCCGGGGGGAATCGAGGAGGCCGGCCGCATCGCGGGAACTCCTCCTGGGGTTCGGCGGATTGTCCGGCTTCTTCTTGACGGACAGCGGGGACGCCCCGTCGCCGGCGAGCCGGTGCGCGGCGCTCCGGAGTGCGCCTGCCGAATCAGGGCCGCTCTCTTTCGATGCGTAGGTGAGGAACTGGTCGTCGTACGTACTCGTGATCGCATTCGTGAGGATGGGCAGGAGGTTTGCGCGCCGTGCCCGATCGCCGTCCGGTAGCTCCGCAAGCCGCCGGAGCAACGCGGTGTCCAGGTCGTGATGGCAGCCTTGCGCCCCGGCGGCGATTCTCAGGGCCGCCAATACGACCGCATCCGCGGAGTCGGATTGTTGGACGAGGAGTTGATGGTGCGCGGCTTCCGAGTACGCGTCGGGCAGTCCGGGCTCGGCGAGGAGCACCTCCGCGGCCAGTGTTGCGGCGCTCTGGGGGTCGATGTCCGCGAGGAGACGCCACCAGGCGTGAGGGGTTCCGGAGGTGCTGCGCCCGTCCGTGTGGTGGGCGACCAGATAGGTGAGTGGTTGGACCTGTTCGAGTCTGGCCCGGGCCCTTGTGGGGTCGATTGCTGCGAGGTCTGGCATCGGATCGAGCAGTTCGTAGATGGTGGCGTCCTTGTGACTGCCATATGCGGCCATGTAGCGGGCGGCCCGCTCCCAGCATGCTTGGGCTTCCACAGTGTCGTTCGCGAGGAGGCTGATCCGGGCCATGCCCAGCTCGAAGTCCGCGCTCTCCGTATACAGTTGGCGCTGGCCTGCGTGCTCGTCGCGCAGTCGGCCCATGAGGTGGTGGACGATGGCGGCACCGGTGTGGTCGACGGTGCGGCTCAGCACGGCGAGCAGGTCGGTGGTTACGAGCGGACCTGAGTCTCCCATGCCTGACAGCGATGTGGTGGTGCCTTCACTGATGTTCATGAGGGAGCTCAGCGCAGCTTCGAGGTCGTCCTCGACCAGTAACCTCGCGGCGTCCAGAACCACTTCATGGACGTCGTCATGGATGAACCAGAGGTCGCATGCACGGGGCTTGCCAGCGAAAGGCTCGGCGGCCCGGGCGAGGTGGTCGAGTGCGACCCGGACGGTCGTGGACGCCGTCTTCGGCGTGAGCGCCCCTTGCGCCACCTGCCGATGCAGGCCGACGACCGCAACGGCGAACCTCAGCCACGCGCTGAAGAACCCACGGCCGTCCAGTAGCGAGAGCACACGGTTCGGAGCCTGGGCATCACACTGCTGCGCGACCGCGATGAGCATCAGCCAGCGACGGACCGCTCCGGCCCAGGACTGGGAAGGGTAGTTCAACGCTTCCTCGGTCGCCGTCCGAAGGCACCCGTCGATGTCCGGGCCGAGGACATCGGCGGCGAGGTCGGTGCTGGCGACGTTGCAACGCAGCAGCCGCCGTGGGTCTTCGCTGTCGGAGGAGGCCCAGGCCGCCACCGCCAGAGTGCGGGGCGACGGCAGCCTGTGGCCGTTCCGGGCAGCCCTATCGGCCAGGTGGAGCAGAGCGGCTGAACGCGCTTCCGGGCGGTCGATCAGCGGCACACTGGCCAGGAGCAGCGACGGCCCCACGCAGTCGAGGATGACCTCCAGGACGCGGGGGAGCGCCGGCAAGCCGTCCTGGCCGAGGAACACGGCGATGCGTCCGGCGGTCGCGAACGTGTCCTCGTCACCAACGACCCGGGAGCCTCCCGGGGCACGGTGACGGGGCAGCCGTAGGCTACCGCGAAGCTGTGCCAGGAACACGTCGTGATCGCTGTCGGTGCCGTAGTGGACATTGTCGTCGGGGGCCTCCTCCCATGCCGTCAGGTAGGCCTCCCATGGGGCGGGTGCACCTGCTCGGTCGACCTCGGCGCAGAGCTGCAGCCCCCACCGCGCGCTGACGGTCGGGATGCCGTCGTACAGGAGACTGGCCGCGACGGCATTCGCCCCAAGGAGCGCGACGAGTACATCAGCGTGGGCGACGAGACTTCCCGAGAGGTTCTCGTTCTCGTAGGTATCGAAGGCCCGACGTAGCTCGACGCAGCGGATGAGTACCGGCCAGTCGCCGTGGGCGGCACCGCACCGGGCCACGAAGGCCAACGTGTGGACGATCGCGGCCGGAGGCTGAAGCCCCGCGACAGCGCGGCCGAGGAAGTCGGGTCCGATCAGGTCGACGAGATCGTCATAGCGGTCCAGGTCGGCCAGGAGTTCCGGGAGATGGCGGAACGAGCGAGTGTCCGTGAAGAAGCCTCGTTCGGTGAGCCACTCCGCCGCCGCTGTCCGGACCAGGGCGAGCCATCGCGCGCTGCCGGCCTCCATCCGGGCGAAGCGGCTGAAGCTCTCGTGATGGATCTTCAAACCGCCGATTCCCGGCTGCTGCGCCACGATGGGTGCAATGGCGGTGAGCGCTTCTGTGAGCATCGGCGCGATGAGCGGGAAGATCTCCTGGAGCTCCTCGGGGGTGACGGCGAAGTCGCATACGGCGAGCAGCCTGACTGCCTGGAGCTGGTCCGGGCCGAGCCCGTTCAGCAGGTAGGCGTAGTACTCGTCGAGGTCGCTCGCGGACGCCGGAACGTCGCCGAGCCTGTCGAGCGGGTCCAGAGCCACGGCGGTACCGCCCAACGGGCCACTGAGACTCGGGTCCGGGCCGAGCGCTTGGCGGCAGAGGTACGTCGCGTACAGGGCATTGCCCCGGGAGCGGGACTGGATGAGATCCACCGCGGCACGGGCCCGGTCCCCACCGCGGGAACCGACGGCCGATGACTCCAGAGCGGCCGGGACGCCGAACCGCTCGGCCAAGTGTTGGGTCTCGGAGCGATTGAGCGGAGGGACGGTCACTGCGACGACGTCCTGATCACCTGCCGCGGCAAGGTGATCGCCGGGCTGGCTGGCCAGAAGCAGCATCGCACCGGCTGGGAGGCTGAGACTCGAGAGTTCCTCGATCAACGCGCTGGTGGGATCCACTACTTCGTGGAATGCCGCTCCGACCGTGCGTCCCCGGACGCGGCCGATGTGGTCCAGTCCGTCGACGATGAGTGCCACCTGCCGGTCGGGGAAGTCCCGACGGATACCGGCCACAGCGGCGGAGAGTACCTCGCGGGTGGCGGCGTATCGAGGGCGGACCTCGGCAAAGGTCGCCGGTGCGATCGATTCGAGTTGTCGGAGCAGGCTTCCGATAACGACGTCGTCGAGCACACGGCGCGTCCGGTGGGAATCGGCGGAGCCGAGCCAGCAGTGGTGTCGGGCGACGATCCAGTCCTCGCACAGCCGGTCGGCGAGTTGCTCACAGAGCCACGATTTTCCGCTGCCCGGGCCGCCGGTCAGGACGACGACACCACCGCGCGCGGAGGCTTCCTCCGCAGCGCTGGTCAGCGCCGCCAGCACCCTCGGCCGTGCCACGGCGACCGTCCGATCGACGGGGTGCCCCTCCCGGACCGCCCCGAAGTCGATGGCCAGGCCGAGCCGCGGGATGAGGTCGCCCGGGGTCACCGTTCCGTCGAGGCCCCGGGCGGCCTTCGCGGCTTCGATGAGTGCCAGAGCCACGTCCTCCGGTGTCCTGAGGCGGTTCGGCGGCCGTCCCGCGCCAAGCTCATCGGCGAGCCGGCGCAACAGGACGCGCTCGGCCGTCCCGGGGGCGCGGATGTCGAGGGAACAACCGGGGAGACCGACGTCGACGATGAGGCGTTGGCAGGCTCGGTGGAGTACGTCGTCGTCCAGGTCGGCGACCATCGACCGCCATGGCTCCGCGGCCCGCAGCGCTTGCGCGTCGAAGCGGTAGCGGGTGCTGTGCAGGCCCGGCACGGCAGGCCCTGGATCGTCGCTCGTCCTCACCGGCCTGAGGGCCGAGGTCAGCACAGGGTCCTTCGGGTCCGTGTCACGGAGGGCGATCCGGTAGGTGGTGTCGGGGGAGCGGCGGACGTCCTGGTCGAGGGCCGCGATCAGCAGGTCCAGGCGCAGCCCCCGGTGGTCGCTCGTGAAGCTTTTCGCCGTGAGCTCGCGGTCATGTCCCGTGTGCTTGATTTGAAGCCGCTGACGGCCGCCGGACCGCCATGTGCTCGTCACATCGTCGAAACGGTCGCCGCGAAAGACCTTGGTGTCGACGATGACCGAGGTGGCGCGGCCGAGGACGACGTCGACGAGGGTGATGGCCGTCAGCAGGTCCTGGTACGCGTAGCCGAGATGGGTGGGACGCAGTCCCAAGAGAACTCCTCCTCAGATGCTCCGGCCGGTGGCCCCGAGCCGGAGCAACCAGCCGTATGATGGCGAGTGCGGGCGCCTGCACCCGCCGCCGTGATCGTCAGGCCGCGTGGACCCGGGCCCGATGCTCCCAGGTCTTCACCATGGTCAGCGCGAACGTCAGTTGGGCCACCGCAGCAGCGATGTCCTGTGCAGGTCCTTGGAGTTCCCGGTGCACTGCGATCACCACGTCCATGATGATTTTGAAGAGGCCGAGTGTCTCGGTGCCTTCCCGGGCCGCCGC
This sequence comes from Kitasatospora sp. NPDC054768, assembly GCF_053612025.1. Taxonomy (NCBI): domain Bacteria; kingdom Bacillati; phylum Actinomycetota; class Actinomycetes; order Kitasatosporales; family Streptomycetaceae; genus Kitasatospora; species Kitasatospora sp. NPDC054768. Next base: position 9,763 of record NZ_JBSHBN010000162.1, on the reverse strand, counting down.
GGAGATGGCGATGAGCTGGGTCAGGAAGCTCCTGTCATCGTCGCTCCAGACGGTGGGAACTGTGCTCTCGAAGAGGTCGAGTGCGGCATGGACACTGGAGTCGAGGCCTGCCATCCGCTCGGTGAACCGGTACGCGTGCTCCCTCAGTTCGGCGGAAGGGCCGCTCAGGGCCGCCGCCAAGCGCTGGGTGACGGCGAGTCGGACGTCCATCGGACTGCCGTCCAGGGCGACGCGCTGCAGCTCGGGACCGAGCTGTTCGGTCAGCTCGGCGACATCCGTGATGAGCTCGGTCATCGCCGTCAGGTCACGGGACATCGCCGCCAGGTCCGGCTCCAGCTCGGCGAACCGCTCGATGAGGCCGGGCGACTCCTCGCCGGGGTCGTCCGGCTCGTTGCCCGCATCGGGCGAAGCCTTCGTTGTGGGGACACGCTGGCCTTGGGGGGCACTGGCCTCCGTGAGCGGGCCGATGCCCTTTCGCATCGCACGGGCGAGGGCTTCGGTGAGCTCCTCCCGTGCATTGATCATCCCGATGGCCGAGCGTTCGAACCTGATCACCGGGATCGGCGCGACGTCGAACCGAAGATGATCGATTTCGCCGAGGTGGATGACCGGTCGGTCGGTGGAGTGTCGCAGGCCCAGTTCGTACATGACGGCCGGATCCGCGCCGCTGACGTCGGCAATGACCAGGTCTGCTTCCAGGAGGCGACGACGGACCTTCCCGGTGAACTGGCCGGCAGGGGAGATCTGATCGGCTCGGACGGGTTCGATGCCGAGATCCGAGCAGGCCGGGTGGATGATCGCTTCGAACACCTGAACTGTTTGTTCGAAAGCCTGGCGGGAGGGGGAACCCGCGTCGGCGTGGCGGTCGCCGACGGGACCGATGACGAAGCAGCTCCTCGGCTTGTCCGGCTGCTGCCAGGACGGCACATGTTGGAGCGGCAATGGCGCGGGCTCCGCAGTTGCCAGCGGATGGGGCACGTATCGGCCGTGCGTCGCGGTGGTCGTCATGCGAAGTCCTCCGGTTCCAATTGGGCGGGGGGGAAGGGGTCGTACCTCCGCTGTGCGGACTGCGCGGTGCCCGTTAGGAGGTCGACGGACCGAACGGGAGACCGGTCGATACCGAGGGCGCCCAGCAGACCGGTGGTCGGTACCCGGTACCGCCAGCCGAGTCGTAGCACTGGACAGGGGAAGGCATTGCGGGCGACGAGCCGGTACGCGGTGCCTCGGCAGATGCCGAACGCGCGGGCGGCCGTCCCGAGGTCGACGGTCAGCGGTAGGCCGAAGACCTCCGGGAACGTCAGCGGGGCCGTGTCATGGCCCTTCATCGCTGGGCCTGGCTCGGCTGCAGTGCGAGCTTGCCGATTCGCGGACCAGGCCCTGGGCGCCGGGCCCGGTGTACGACTTCCCGCAGCCCGAGGCGGTCGGCGAGGGCACCCAGCCGGATCCCCTCGACACTGGCTCGCGAGACGGTGAAGTGCAGGGTGGCGGCGAGACCGTCTGGGCGGTCCGGCGGCGTGACGGAGAGTTCCCATGCCAGTTCCTCCGCCGGGTCCGGGCAGGACCGCTGTGCGTCCACCACGGTACTGATGTCGGCCACGGACCGCTCACTACGCCGAGGGGTGACCAGTGCCCAGCAGTGCCGCACTGCGGACCGGATCAGAAGGCCCTCGGCGCCCTGCTGCTCCGGATCCACGTCGGGGAGCTGCGTCAGCAGGCCGAGGACGGCCGCTGACTCCAACTCTTCCCTGGCCAGGCCGAATTCCCACCTGAGACGGCGGACCGTTGAACGCAGCCGGGGCACGGCGAGCGAGAGCAGGGCCAGCCGCCAGCCCGACACCGGGTGCCCGGTCGGGTCAGTGGCCCCCAGGGCCTCCTGCTGGGCGAGCTGGATCGCCTGCTGCCAGATCCGGCGGTTCAGGGCGGTGTCCCGGTGGCGGCCGTAGAGCCGCTGCCAGGCATCGGAGGGGGAGAGCTCCAGCAGATCCTCACCCCCCGGGTCGGGGAGGAGCAGGCAGGCCGGGTAAGGCCGGGTGGGGCCCGCCATCGGGTGCCTGACGAGAGCGAACACGCCGGTGACGGCGGGAACGAGAGGAATCAGTGCCATGAATCGGTACCTCCTCGGGAGTCGGGCGGTGTGGTGAGATCGGCCGGGACGGCCAGCCTCCGCCAATAGGAGCGGAGCCGGACGGCGAGCTCGTCCAGAGCGAGCGCGAATACGTGGGCCGCACTGGAGACCGGCCGGTCGTTGGTGCCCCGCGGGTCGGCGGGGGTCGGCAGCAGCTGGAACGTGATGTTCACGTGGCCGGTTGCACCGTAGACCGCCGCACCGTGGTGGACGGCCTGGACCACGTGCGGTGCGGTGCCGTCCGGGCCGTGCTCCGGAGGCAGACCGGTGGGCCGGCTGCTCGGAGGAGCGGTCACCGGAGCCGCTCCGCGCTAACAGTCGGGGCGGTCGCCTGGACGAAGGAGAGATTGACATCGCCACTGGCACCGTTGGCGAAGGCCATCCCCTGCTGGACCTGCTGAGTGACGGTCTCCTGGCGAGGAGGACATGCAGTGAGGCGACCGTCTTCCGAGCCTGTGGCCGGCGGTGGGACGTCCTCGTGCGGCGAGGGAAGGGCGACCAGGCCACCCGATGGTACGGGGACGTGCACCCAGGCGGGCTGCCGGAACCGTTTGCCGGTGACGGCAGCGAGTACGGGGGCGAACCTGCTCTGATGCAGACCGCTGTACCCAGCGAGCACCACGTCCCGGTAGACCTGGTCGGAGACGATCGCGACGAGATGGGTCACCTCGGGATTCGCCTGCGCCAGAGCATGTTTGAGGACGATGGAGTCGACGAGCCGATGGGCCTCGTTCCTGGCCGTGCCGCTGCCGTCACCCGGTCCGCCGTCGACCGGGAGTGGTCCTGCACTGATCGCCACACGCAGTCGGATCGGCGCCGTGCCGACCCTGGCGTGCTCGCGGGTGAGCGCCGACTCGAGCTCGGCCAGGAAGGGATGCGTCAGGGCGGGGAGGTACCCCGGCGCGCAGCCGAACACCAGCCCATCGCCGGTGTTGCGGGCGAACCTCTTGTGGTCCCGCACATGGTCGAGGCCTGCAGCGGAGAGCGCCTCGTCGACGATCCTGCCGATCGCTGCGCTGAGCGCGGCCTGCACCGCGCTCGGCCGCTCGGTGAAGCCTTCCTGGTCCAGTACCACGACGGCCTGGTGGTCCGGCAGCAGTGTCCCCTTGGAAGCGTCGCCGACTGGCACGGATGCGCGCAATGGAACCTCCCGATGGTGTCAGTGACCCCGCGGCCGGCCGGATACCTGATGGACCGGCAGCGGGTCTTGCCCAAGGAGTTTGCGTTGGAGAGGAGGTGCGCGGAGTGCTGTTCCGACACACGGCGCGCGTGCGGATGGTGGTATGCGCGCGCGGAAAAGCTGAGGAAGACGTGGCAGAAAATTCATCAGAGTAGCACCGGGGATGCCGGAAGGCCGCAATATCCGGCATTGACCAAAAAGTGACCGATCCACCACGGAGCGTGTCTTAGCCTGTGGGGCATGTACGCGAGTGCAGAGGGGCTGTGGGGGCCGGGGCGCACCCTGAAGGACCTGGCGGGCGGTGATCGGCTGAGCGAGATCACCAGGACCTGGCGCCGCGAGACCTACCGGCGCGGTGAGACGCTCATCGTCCAAGGGCAGCCGTCGGAGTGGGTGTGCGTGGTGGAGGAAGGAGTGTTCGAGATCGTCCAGACCCGGGCGGATAGGTCCTGGTTCCAGGCGTTCCGCATCGCCGGTGACTTCCTCGGGGAGTCGGCGATGCGCACCCGTCGGTCCCCGCGGACCGCCACGGTCATCGCCCACACGGACGGCCGGGTGGCCATCGGACGGGCCGCGTGGTTCCAGGAGAGCCTTGATGATTCACGGATGGAGATCTCGTGGCTCCGCTACTTGAACTCGCGGCTCGAGGAACTGCATCTGGTGCAGGGATTGGACGATCCTGAGGTTCGAATGGCCGGCTTGGTGCGCCCGCTGGTCCGCCATGAGCTGCGGCACGGTAGCGGACTGGCTAAAGAGGTGGTGGTCCGGATCAGTCGGCATCATCTCGCTCAAGGGCTCCGACTCGGTCGGCAGCGGACCGAGCGTCTGGTGGAAGAGATGTCCATCGGAGGGTTCCACCGGAAGGGCCTGTTGACGATCGATCTGGCGCGTTGGGAGGAGTACATGGCCAGGCTGGGAGGCTGGGTGGTCGGCTGGTGATCAGCCGGACGCGGTGATTCTGGTTTGACAACCGCCGCCGGCGAGGAGATCAGCGTCTCCTCGATCGAACCGCTACCGAAGGCTGCGACGTAGGCCCGGTAGTCGGCCGGGAATGACGTTCCGTAGACCCTCTCCGCCGCACTCCAGTCGACAGTGTCCCCATACGTGGGCCCGATGCGCGACAGCACTTCTCCGATGCTCGCCACGGCGGCGATTGTCACGAGACGCCGGAGGTTGAACGGCACGGCCTCTCACCCCCACCACGCCAGGGCGCCGGCGTTGATCGCCAGATGTACCGTGTTGTCCGCGATGATGACCAGCGCGTTCGCAAGACCGGACGGGACGGTCACCGGCGAGCCTTGGTTCGCCTGGACGTCGGCCCACTTCACCCGCCGACCGGCGGGCGCCAAGAGGTTCCTCGCCCAGACCAGGTACTTCGCCGCCCGGTAGCGGTCCAGCACGATGTGCGTCACCACGATCACGAACAGAGCGAGCGGGGACTGCGTGATCAGCAAGAACGGCAGTCCATACGTGGTTCCATGAACCACTGCAGGCCACCAGCGCTTGACCTTCTCGGTCGCCATCCAGTCGGACTGGATGAGGTAGTCGCCGGCCAGATGCGCCAGCAGGCTCTCAAAGAACAGCATCAGGCCTCCGCTGTCCACGACACCTGTCGTGCACCAGGCAATGGACGGTTCATGCCACTGAGCTGGGAGAACCTGGTGTCCTCTGCATCCACTTGGCCCTCAAGCCCGAGAGAACAGCAGTGAGTAGCGCAGGCGCGCCGACTCGGGCGGGCGGATCGGCCCGGGAAGCCGTCCCGCTGACCGTTGGTGTCGGCTTGATGGTCGGTCTGGACCCAGCGGTCCGCGGCATCAGCCGACGACCGCAACAGGGCGTAGACGGCAGCGAAACAGGCCGCGCGAGAGGGGGTGTTGCTCAAGGGCACGAATACTCCTGGTGTCGTGGTGAGCTTGGGGCCGTCGGCCGGGAGGACCTGAGTGGTTGCGGCTGCTCAGTACGCTGGCGCACTGAGGTCATCGGGCAAGGCTGTGGAGTCGCTCGCCGGTCACGGGCAGTTGGCCGATGGATCGCGGCCCTGAATGGCTACTCGCGACACAGCCTCAGAGCGCGGGAACGCTTCGTGGTCTTGGGATTGGGCGGCCAGTAGGATGACAGCCTGTTCGACGGGCTGAGGGCTACCACCAGCGCTTCGGCCTCGTCCACGTCGACTTCGAGACCCAGCGCCGCACCCCGGAAGATTTCAAGTCCAGTGAGACGGTCGTGACGCTATGAGGTTTGTGGTGCGGGTTCCCTGTGTTTGGCGGGGTCGTTGATCCACGCCGCTTTCGGGATTTCGGGTGGTCTGGGGCGGCGGCCGAAGCGTTCGGGGTGGCGCGAGTAAGCCTCGGCGAGGGTGACGGCCCGCTGGTCACGGATCTCCTCCGCGGTGCCGAAGTGGACACTGGCGGGCGTGTGGAGTCCGATGCCCGAGTGCCTGTGCTCGTGGTTGTAGTACGAGATGAAGGCGTCGAACCATTCGCGGGCGTGGGCCAGGGAGTCGAACCGCTCGGGGTAGTCGGACATGTACTTGGTGGTCTTGAACCGGGCCTCGCTGTAGGGGTTGTCGTTGCTGACCTTGGGGCGCGAGTGACTCCTGGTGACGCCGAGATCGATCAGCAGTTGGGAGACCTTCTTGCTGGTCATGGAGGTGCCGCGGTCGGCGTGCAGGGTTTCGGGGACGATGCCGTTGCGCGCGATGGTCTCGCGAATCAACTCCTCTGCCCGCTCGGCTGATTCGGCCGATTCGACGGTGTGGCCGACGATGTGGCGGCTGAAGATGTCGATGATGACGTAGGCGTGGTACCAGATGCCCTTGCCGGGGCCGGCTGCTTTGGTGATGTCCCAGGTGAACACCTGGGAGGGGCCGTCGGCGACCAGTTCGGGCACCGTCCTGGCCGGGTGGGTGGCCTGGCGGCGGCGCTCACCGGACTGCCCGCGCTCACGCAGGATCCGGTACATCGTGGAGACCGAGCAGTGGTAGCGCCCGGTATCCAGCTCGCGGGCCCAGATCTGTGCGGGAGGCAGTTCGGCGTACTCGGGGTTGTTCATCAACTCCAGTACCGCAGCACGTTCTTCGGCCTTGAGGGCCGACGGCTGGACCTGCGGGGACCTGGGCCCGCGCGGGGGGCGGAGGCTTCAGCCTGCGGTAGTGGGTGGCCCGGGAGCGGCCGGTCAGCCGACATGCGGCGGTGGTGCCCAGCTCGCCCTCGATGCCGGTGAACGCCTCGTCCACGACGGGATCGGCGGCGTGCCTCAGTCCGCGCTCTCGGAGATCATTTCCAAGAGCGCCGACGCTTTTCCCAGGACCTCCAACGCGGCCTTGTTCCGAGCGAGCTCCTTCTCCAGCCGTTCCACCTGTCGGCGCAGCTTCTCGTTCTCGACCTCGGCGGCAGACTTCTTCGGACGGGCCGGGCTCGTGCGGTGATCGACCAGGTTCCCCAGAGCCCCGGCATCGCGCGCGGCCCGCCACTCGGTGACATGGGAGTGGTACAGACGCTCGCGGCGCAGGACCGCACCCTTCTCGCCCTCGGGCGCGGCGTCGTACTCGGCGACGATCCGCAGCTTGTACTCGGGGCTGAACGTGCGGCGCTTCGGCCTGGGAGCCGGGTCGGCTGCGGACGGCTTGGTGCTGGTCATCAGGGATGGAACTCCTACTCGGGCCCTCTCAGGCTAACCCGACAAAGCGGGACGTCTCACCCAAGGCTGACAGAGAGGGCCCGAAGGCCTCGTACGCCTGGTACCGCGACCTGATCGCCACCCACCGAGCGCGGTGGGCTCGTTAGCCCTGGGTTGCCGGGCGCCTCAGGCCGCTGATGCCAGCCTTGACACCGATGCCGAGCTGTCTTTCGCGCTCTGACGGTCGGCGCGCCGGCGTGGGTCGAGGTCGGGCGGATTGGTCGGGGATCGGGGCCGTGATCGAGTTCGGCGCCGCGCCGGGCGGCGGGGGCGCACTGGAGGCCATGACCTGGTCCTTCCCTGCGGGTTGTGAGCGATTCATGTGCGCTCTGTGAGTGGCGAGGCCGAGCATGGCCGGTGTCGGCCACTCTCCCGGCGAGGGCGAACTCATGACCTCTCAGCGCAGGGTCACGGCGAAGCACAGGATCCGGAACCGGTTGGTGGTCTTCCTCCACGGCAGCGGTCTGCCCGCTGGCCCGATGCGCCTCCCGGCCGTCCCGGGCCGGAGGACCGGTGTCCCGGCGCTCGATCCGCGGCCGCCCGGGGGCGGGGGCGTGGTCCAGGTCGGCGGGGCCGGCGGGTTGCTCGAACAGCCCTTGCGTCATGACATGTTGGATCTTGCACCGGCAGAACGCTTCGACGTCGTCGTCGACTTCTCGCGCTACCGGCAGGGTACTTCGGTATGGCTGGTCAACCGACTCGGCAGCGGAACCACCAGCGAGGTCATGCGCTTCGATGTTGCATCGGGACCAGTCTCGGACGGCTCCACGGCGCCGGACCCTCTCGGCACCGTCGAGCGGCTGAATCCTGACGCGGCGGTGGCCACCCGTGCCTTTCTCTTCCAATAGAGCCCGGAATGCGGCTGGACCATCAACGGCATGCCCTACTCGCCCGGCCGCGCAATGGCCCGGCCGGAGTCGCGCCGGACGAAGTCGGCCAGTGCAGCGTGCACGCCGAAGGCCTCGTGCGCCCGGTACCGCGATCGCGTCGCGGCACACCGGGAACGGTCTGCGGCGATGGATCATGACGGACGGTCAACCCGATTGCCCTGTGGGGCACTCGGGCCGGGCGGCGGCACGATACGGGCGACGGGACGGTGTCGTCGCCCTATTGATAGGGAACTTTACTTTCTATTACGCTGTCGGCTGGCGGCTTGGCGCGGCGTCCGTGCAGGAGGGGCGTGACGCGCTCAGTGAGAGCTCTGACCCGGCCGCCGCGGCGGTGTGACGCCGCTTGCCGGTGAGTTCGTGTGGTGTGGACCGGAGTCCAGCTCTCGCCGTTTCTCAAGGTCATGGAGTCAGGGATGCGTCTGGGTGTCTCGGCAAGGCCTGTTCGTGTCGGAGTGTTCGCCGCTGTGCTCGCGTTGCTCGGCGGCCTGTTGCTCGGCTGGTCCGAGCGGGCGGGGGCGGCGGGCGATCCGCTGATCTCGCAAGGGAAGGCCGCGACGGCCTCGTCCGCCGAGGGGTCGTCGTACGCGGCGGGGAAGGCGTTCGACGGGAGCGCCTCCACGCGGTGGGCGAGTGCGGAGGGAGAGGACCCGCAGTGGCTGCTGGTGGACCTCGGAGGGAGCGCGGGGATCTCGCGGGTGAAGCTGAGCTGGGAGGCCGCCTACGCGAAGGCGTACCGGGTCGAGGTGTCGGCGGACGGCGTGACCTGGACGACGGTGGCGGAGGAGAAGGCCGGCAACGGCGGGACGGACGATTGGCCGGGGCTGGGAGCCAGGGGCCGCTACGTCCGGATGTACGGGACGGCGCGCGGGACGTCGTACGGGTACTCGCTGTTCGAGATGCAGGTGTACGGGGTGCCGGACGGCGGTCCGTCACCGACCGGCCCGTCACCGACCGGCACCACGCCGGGCGGGGCGTTCACCGTGGTGGCGGCGGGCGACATCGCCGCGCAGTGCACCGCCTCGGACAGCGGCTGTGCGCATCCGAAGACGGCCGCGCTGGCCCAGCGGATCGACCCGAGGTTCTACCTGACGATGGGTGACAACCAGTACGACGACGCCAGGTTGACGGACTTCCGCAACTACTACGACAAGACCTGGGGGGCGTTCAAGGCGAAGACCCACCCGGTGCCGGGCAACCACGAGACCTACGACCCGGCCGGGTCGCTCGCCGGGTACAAGGCGTACTTCGGCAGCATCGCCTACCCGCAGGGAAAGAGCTGGTACAGCTTCGACGAGGGCAACTGGCACTTCGTCGCCCTGGACTCCAACGCCTTCGACCAGAGCGCCCAGATCGACTGGCTCAAGGCCGACCTCGCGGCCAACGCGAAGAAGTGCGTGGCCGCCTATTGGCACCACCCGCTGTACTCCTCGGGCGGGCACGGCAACGACCCGGTCTCCCGGCCGGTGTGGAAGATCCTCTACGGTGCCAAGGCCGACCTGGTGCTGAACGGGCACGACCACCACTACGAGCGGTTCGCCCCGCAGGACCCGGACGGGAAGGCCACCGCGGACGGGATCGTGGAGATCGTCGGCGGCATGGGCGGCGCGGAGCCGTACCCGATCGAGCAGGTCCAGCCGAACAGCCAGAAGCGGATCAGCGGCGAGTACGGCGTGCTGAAGCTGGACTTCACCGACTCCGGCTACGGCTGGAGCTATGTCGGAACGGACGGCCAGGTCAAGGACACCAGCCCGAAGTACAGCTGCCACTGATGATGTACCTGGCCACCACCGGCCGCCGTCCGGACGCGCCGCCCCCCCCCCCCGGGCAGGGGCGGCGCGTCCCCCGCACGGTCATCGCGCTCGGCGCGGTCAGCCAGGTCACCGACGTGAC